>CALMNY010000001.1 GCA_937872125.1 uncultured Candidatus Competibacteraceae bacterium
CCCCATGTTGGCGATGTCCTTGTCGCGCAGGTTGATTTCCGCTGGACTACCCGCGCCTTCCACCAGCACCAGGTCGTAAGCCGTGTGCAGCCGCTCGTAGGATTCCAGCACCGCCCGCATCGCCACCGGCTTGTAGTCGTGATAGGTTCGGGCGTCCATATTGGTCAGCGCCTTGCCGTGAATGATGACTTGCGCGCCGATGTCGGTATTGGGTTTGAGCAGCACCGGGTTCATGTCGGTGTGCGGTTCCAGAAAAGCAGCTTGGGCTTGTACCGCCTGGGCGCGGCCGATTTCGCCGCCATCCACAGTCACGGCGCTGTTGAGGGCCATGTTTTGCGGTTTGAATGGCGCGACTTTCACACCGCGCCGCGCCAGCAGCCGGCACAGGCCAGCGACCATGACGCTTTTGCCAGCGTCGGAGGTGGTGCCTTGGATCATCAGGGTCTTGGTATTCATAGGGCCGGATTTTGGCGGAAACATCCGGTTTTTGGCTACAGTATGGAAGGAGCGATCGAGTGGTCTGGATTTTATCCGGTCGCTGCTGCGGTATCTGGCGCAGGCGGCGGGGACCGACCGGTTAAGTGCAACGACCCTGCGCCAGGCGGTGACCTACCGAGCACACCCATCGAGATACTGGATAGGACACAATGAATGCTGATGAACTGCTCTCCTTGATTTCTTATGGTGAATCGGAAGTGCTGGAATTCAAGCTGGATTCTGTGCGCAATGAACATCTGGCCAGAGAACTTGGAGCTTTAGCCAATTATCGTGGCGGTTGGTTGATTCTGGGCATCTCTGATAAACGGGAAGTAGTAGGGTTGACTCGTACCGATAATGAGGAGCGGATTCAAAATCTGTGTTATTCCTTTGAGCCACCCTTGCAAATTGAAGTTCGCCAAGTGGCCGTTCAAGATCGGTCTGTTCTCACCGTTCATCTGATGGGAAATTATGATAAACCCTATGCCTATCGGGCGCAGACTCGGCAGATTTATTACATCCGTTCGGGCACAGTCAGTCGTGAGGCGACCCGTGCCGAGTTGCGGCGACTGTTTCAACAGTCAGCGCAGTTGCATTATGAACTGACCACCTTGCAGGATACCAACTGGCAGGATTTGCATTTGATGCTGGTAGGGGAGTATCTGGCTCATTACCGCTCATTAAAAATGGAGGATTATTCCCCGGCAGAACAGCAAACCTTGTTACATAACCTGGCTTTGTTGCGGGACGAACGATTGACTTTGCTGGGTGGTTTACTGTTCGGGCGGAACAAGGAAAATGTTTTGCCGGCCACGGGAATACAAGTTGCAGCCTATCAGGGCCTTGATAAAGCGGCTCCTGTCATCAGTAATCGCTATTTTGGCAAGCCGCTGATTCAGGATTTGCCGTTGTTAATGGATTATCTGGATATTCATAACCCGGCGTCGTTTGAGAGGCCGGTTGCGGCCCGTCAGGAGAAAAGACGTTTTCCCGTACCTGCGTTGCGGGAGGCGGCCGTCAATGCCATCTGTCATCGTGATTACACGATCAAGGGCAGCCCAATTCTGATTGAATTTTTCACGGATCGCCTGGTGGTCACCAGTCCCGGCGGGTTGCCCAACACGCAGACGCTGGAAACCGTCAAACTGGGTCTGGTCTATCAACGCAATCCGCTGCTCGTGCAATATCTCTACGATTTTCGCTATGTGGAGCGGATCGGGCGGGGGATCGCCACCATGTTCGCCGCCATGCGGGAACAGGGCCATCCCGACCCGGAATTGACAGCGGGCGACAGCTATTTCCAGGTGACATTGCCGGCCAGAAGCACGGATTAGGAATAGGAATCCTTTTAATAATCAGTTTTTTAAGGTGAGTTCCTGGAAAGATTATACCTGTAGAACCCGTAGGGACACGGTGCCGCTGTGTCCCTACTGAATCATCCTGTTTTTGGCTACACTAGCGCCCCACCTTGAATCTCCCAACATTTCCGATGCGATCACCCCTCATCCCGCACTTCCGCCCCATCTCCCGCAGGCAGGAAAGTTCATGTTGACCGCGTTGTTGTGCCTCGGCGCGGTGCTGCTCGACTACCACTGGGGCGAGCCGCGCCGCTGGCATCCGCTGGTAGGATTCGGCGGGTTGGCCCGCCAAGTTGAAGCCTTCGGTTACGGTCCGCCCGAATTGAGCGCCGAAGCGCGGCGGACACGCGGCGTCGGTGCGGTTATCCTGCTGCTGGTTCCGTTCACTCTCGCCGCCTGGCTGCTGGCGGCTATTCCGCTGCTCGGACTGGCGGTGGCGCTGGGCCTGTTGTATCTGGCGATTGGCGCACGCAGTCTGGCGGAACATGCCGAAGCGGTGGCGAAGGCGCTGCAAGCGGGCGATTTGCCGCTGGCGCGGGAGAAAGTGGCGATGATCGTCAGTCGCGACACCGCCGATCTGGATGAGGAGCAGATCAGCCGGGCCACGGTGGAGTCGGTGCTGGAAAATGGCTGCGACGCGATTTTTGGCGCGCTGTGCTGGTTTGTGCTGGCGGGCGCGGCGGGCGCGGTGCTTTATCGGCTGGCCAATACCCTGGATGCGATGTGGGGCTATCGCACCCCGCGCTACCGGGATTTCGGCTGGGCGGCAGCGCGACTGGACGATGTACTGAACTGGTTGCCAGCGCGGCTCACCGCGTTGAGTTATGTGGCGGTGGGAACCAAGCCAGCTCTCGCCTGGCGCTGCTGGCAAGAGCAAGCGCCGGGCTGGAAAAGCCCAAACGCTGGCCCGGTGATGGCAGCGGGCGCCGGCGCGCTGGGTCTGGCGCTGGGCGGGCCGGCCTGTTATCACGGCCAGTGGCAATCACGGCCGGCGCTGGGCGAAGGCTTGGCCCCACGCGCCGAGGATATCGGCCGGGCGGTGGCGTTGGTGCGGCGGGCGATATGGCTGTGGCTGGGTGTGATTGCGCTGGGAGGATTGATCCTTGCTTGAACATGGCGGCGGCTTGCGGGTGGCAGCCGAGCAGTACGGCATTCCGCTGAGTGACTGGCTGGATTTGTCCACCGGGATCAATCCGCAGGGTTGGCCGGTTACCCCGGTTCCAGGGACAGTTTGGCAACGGTTGCCGGAAGCGGACGACGGTCTGGAAGCAGCAGCGGCAGCTTATTACGGCGCGGAATCGCTGTTGCCGGTGGCCGGTTCGCAGGCGGCGATTCAGGCGTTGCCCCGGTTGCGCGCGCCGGGCCGGGTCGGCGTCCTGAGTCCCAGCTACGCCGAACACGCCCATGCCTGGCGGCGGGCCGGGCATCAGGTGGAGTTATTGTCCGCCGACCGTCTGGACACCGCGATAGCGCAGTTGGATACGCTGGTGCTGGTTCATCCCAACAATCCCACTGGCGTTCGGTTTCCCGTGGATGCGTTACTGGACTGGCGGGCGCGACTGGCGGCGCGCGGCGGCTGGCTGGTGGTGGATGAGGCGTTCATGGACGCCACGCCGGAGGGGAGTGTGGCGCATCACGTTGGCCTGCCGGGGTTGATCGTGTTGCGCTCGCTGGGCAAGTTCTTCGGCTTGGCCGGCGCGCGGGTCGGCTTTGTGCTGGCGGAGGCGGGACTGCTGGAACAGTTACGGGAGCAACTGGGACCGTGGACGGTCACCGGCCCCAGCCGCTGGGTGGCGACACGAGCCTTGAGCGACTGCGCCTGGCAGGCGGCGATGCGGGCTGACCTCCATCGCGCTGGGAACCGGCTGACGGAGTTGCTCAGGCGACAGGGTTTGCCGGCAGCCGGCGGCACTGGACTGTTTCAATGGACGCCGTTGCCGGATGCGGAGTTCTGGCAGGATGCCCTGGCGCGGCGCGGCATTCTGGTCCGGCGCTTTACCGACCCGCCGGCGTTGCGGTTTGGCCTGCCCGGCGGAGAACCGGCTTGGCGGCGGCTGGAATTGGCGCTGGCTGGAGTGCGGGCCGAACGGCTGCGTTGACCCAAAAAACTTTCCCAATTTATTCCAACCTATCTCGATGACGCGAAATCCACTATGACGGCAAATTCAGAACCGGCGCGACCGCCGGTTGGCGAGGTGTATCTGGTAGGAGCGGGTCCCGGCGACCCCGAGCTGTTGACCCTGAAGGCGCTGCGGTTGATGCGGCAGGCCGATGTGGCGGTGTACGACCGCTTGGTTGGTGCGGAAATTCTGGAACTGCTGGAGCCTCGAACAGAACGCATTTTTGTCGGCAAAAAGCCGGAACATCACACGCTGCCCCAGGACGACATCAACCGGTTGCTGGTGGAACTGGCCTTGCAGGGCAAGCGGGTGTTGCGGCTCAAGGGCGGCGACCCGTTCAT
>CALMNY010000002.1 GCA_937872125.1 uncultured Candidatus Competibacteraceae bacterium
TTGCGCCTCCTCTTCGGCACCCCAACCCCGGCTACCACATAGCGCGATTGCCCTGTTTTACCGCCTTCTCCAACCCTTTCACTCCCCGCGACTCGCCCCCTGTTTTCCGGCTCCGCACGCAGCATGAACCGCGTTTCAGCGTCGGCTACTATAGGGGTCCTATACCGGTTGTGGAATTTCCCCTTCTTGCACAAGTAAGGAGTGGCGAGCAGCCAGCGCCGGGGCGGTTAGAAGCGGCAGATTCCACAACTCAGCAGGCTTGCTATATCACAAGGTTCAGCAACTCATGGCCCAAGTGTTCGCGGAAACCCTGCTCGGCGCGTGCAGGGTGTCGTCGGAAGGCGCCTGCGCCGTCTATTACCGCTACGGGCGCTATCAGGAGGCCGCATGAATGCGCCGCGCATTCATCGTCCGTTCGCGGGCCGGCTGGATTTTGAACATGGCCAGGTCGAGTTGAGCCACGGCAGCGGCGGGCGGGCCATGGCGCAACTGATCGAGGAATTGTTCGCGGCGGCGTTCCGCAATCCCTGGCTCGACCAGCGCAACGATCAGGCCTGCCTGGACTTGCCGCCCGGCCGCATCGCCCTGACCACCGACAGCTACGTGGTTTCGCCGCTGTTCTTTCCCGGCGGCGACATCGGTTCGCTGGCGGTGCATGGCACGGTGAACGATCTGGCGATGGCTGGCGCTAGGCCGTTGCATCTCTCCGCCGGTTTCATCCTGGAAGCCGGTTTTCCACTGGCCGACCTCCAGCGTATTGTGGAGTCCATGGCGGGCGCAGCGCGGGCAGCGGGGGTGAGCATCGTCACCGGCGACACCAAGGTGGTGGAGCGCGGCAAGGGCGACGGGGTGTTCATCAACACCACCGGCATCGGCGTGATTCCCGAGGGCATCCAGCTTTCCGGCGACCGGGCGCGTCCCGGCGATAGCATCCTGCTGAGCGGAACCCTCGGCGATCATGGGGTGGCGGTGATGTCGCAGCGCGCCGACCTCGACTTTGAAACGACGCTCCAATCCGACAGCGCCGCCCTGCACGAACTGGTAGCGGCGATGATCGCGGCAGCGCCGGGGCTGCGTTGCCTGCGCGATCCCACTCGTGGCGGCCTGGCGGCCACGCTGAACGAACTGGCCGCACAATCCGGCGTCGGGATGCACCTCCGGGAAGCGGCTATTCCAGTTCGGCCCGAAGTGGCGGCAGCCTGCGAGCTGCTGGGTCTGGACCCGCTGTACGTCGCCAATGAAGGCAAGCTAGTCGCGATTTGCCCGCCCGAAGATGTCGAACATGTGCTGGCGGCGATGCGCGCTCATCCGTTGGGCGCGGCGGCGGCGCTCATCGGCACAGTGCGGGAAGACCCGCATCATTTTGTCACCATGGAGACCATCTTCGGCGGCAACCGCTTGGTAGATTGGCTGAGCGGCGAACAGTTGCCGCGTATCTGCTAAGTTTGAGGACCCGCATAAAAGAAAATAAATAATTTAAAATCAATTATTTAAAAATAATCCAGTGCATTCCCTAAGTGATTTTTGCATTGCAGCATAATTTAGGTTATAATTTCCACCGTTGATAACTAACTTTTTGGAGGACGCAGGGGTTCCCTGGCTGGGTAGCTGGGGTTCGGTTGCGTAAAGCTCTTATGAAGGAATTTTTCAAGATTGCGGTGTGCGTGATTCTGGTGGTGGCGCTGGCGCCGTTCGCGGGCTTCTGGATTGTCGCGCTGGTGGGCGCGGGGTTGATCCTCCTGCCGCTGGGCGCTGTTCTCGCAAAAACCCGTCCTGAGACGTGGAAACACATTCAAGACAGTCTGTTTTCGCGAACTTCCTCCCTGTCCGCGCCCTGAATGATTGCAAAAACTCATTGAGATATTGAGCGGATGGTAAGCCCGGCGACGCCGGGCTTTTTTGTTGGGGAAGAGAGGCGAATTTTGACTCTTCGGCGTTGTGGCGGAGTAGCCTCATGGATCTAACCACCAGCTTTCTGGCCGCTTTCCTGATCGGCCTGAGCGGCGGCGCGCACTGTTTCGGGATGTGCGGCGGCATTGTCGGCGCGCTGACCCTGGGATTGCCGGCGACGCTCGACCGGCCACTGCTGGGCCGATTGCCGTTTCTGCTGGCCTATAACCTGGGCCGGCTGCTGAGCTACGTTGTCGCCGGTATGCTGGCGGGCGGGGTAGGGGCTTGGGCGACGCATCTGATGTCGGTGCATCAGGCGCAGTTGACGCTACAGATTCTGGCCGGCCTGTTCATGATCCTGCTGGGGTTGTATCTGGCGGGCTGGTGGATGGGACTGGCGCGGGTGGAACAGGCCGGTGGGCGATTGTGGCGGCGGATCGAACCGCTGGGCCGACGGCTGTTGCCGGTGCGCACGCCCGCCCAGGCGCTGGGCATCGGCCTGGTGTGGGGCTGGCTGCCGTGCGGGCTGGTCTACAGCACGCTGGTCTGGGCGATGGGCGCGGGCGGGGCGCTGAACGGCGGCCTGCTGATGCTGTGCTTTGGCCTGGGCACGCTGCCGGCGCTGCTGGCGATGGGTGCGTTCGCGGCGACGCTGGCAGGTTTTATCCGCCAGCCCTGGGTGCGCCGGGTCGCCGGCGCGCTGGTCATCGGGTTCGGTATTTACGAAATCGTCCTGGCGGCGCGAATGATTCTTCAGGGCGCCTGAACCGGCGGCATCAACGAACCGGTCGGGAAATGCTCCAGCGCCGCCGGATGATCCTGAAACGGACTGTGCCGGTCGGCTTGCGTGGGATGGCGGGTATAGCGCGCCTCGGTGAACAGGCTGAGGTCGGTCAAACCGAGCTCCCGCACCAGCGCCCGGCTGGCGGCATCATCAGTCCGTTGTGAACGCCACGCCGCGTCCACCAGCGTCAGCCCGAACAGCAGCAACAGGGTCGCCAGCACGGTCAGGGCGACGTTTGCCTTGCGGGGATGGGGAAACGGTCGAAGCAGCATGGGAAAAGGCTCCGGGGTAGGCGACAGGCTGTAGCATACCCCGTCCGCTTGGTGCGGGGACAGGCCAGCCCGCTTAACCCCGGTGCGGCAGGTGCAGCAGCACGGGGTTGGCGCGGGCAGCGGTCGGGATGCGTCAGGATCGGGTCATGTTACCGACTGTTCCAACCATCAGTTTGTGGCGATGGTGATTCGGGTACAAGCGAGTAGTCAGGTTGCGGCGACGGTTCGGGCATACGCGAGTAGTCAGGTTGCGG
>CALMNY010000003.1 GCA_937872125.1 uncultured Candidatus Competibacteraceae bacterium
CGGCTTGGTCAGCAGGACTTGCACGGTTCCAATCGCCCGTTCGCGGAAGCCGCCCTCGCAGTAGCACAGGTAGTATTCCCACATCCGGATGAAGCTGTCCGGAAAACCCAGCGCCCGCACCCGGTCCAGATTGGCCAGGAACCGTTCCCGCCAGTGGCGCAGCGTGGTGGCGTAATGCGCGCCGATGTCTTCCAGATGGAAGATGCGCAGGTCGGTGGCCCGGCCCAGGATGTCGGCGATGGCGGTCAGCGATGGCAGGAAACCGCCGGGAAAAATGTAGTGGCGGATGAAATCCACTTCGTTCCGATACTGTTCGTATTTTTGATCGGCGACGGTGATGGCTTGCAACAGCATCATGCCGTGTGGCTTGAGCAGTTGGGCGCAGGCGCGGAAATAGGTCTGCAGATGGCGCTCGCCCACCGCCTCGATCATCTCGATGGAAACCAGTTTGTCGAAAGCGCCGCGCAGATCACGATAGTCCTGACAGAGCACCGTCACCCGGTCCTCCAGCCCCGCTTCCCGCACCCGTGCGCGGGCCAGTTCGTACTGTTCCCGGGAAATGGTGGTGGTGGTGACGCGGCAGCCGTAGCGTTGCGCGGCATGCAGGGCGAAACCGCCCCAGCCCGAGCCGATTTCCAGCAGGTGATCGTTCGGCCCCAGTTCCAGCTTGCGGCAGATGCGATCCATTTTGGCGACCGAAGCTTCCCGCAGATCGGTGTCCGGGGTCGGAAAGATGGCCGCCGAATACATCAACGTGTCATCCAGGAACAGCCGATAGAACTCGTTGCCCAGATCGTAATGCGCGGCGATGTTGGCGCGGCTGCCGCGATGGTTGTTGTCGCGGCGGGCGTACAGCAACCGGAACAGCGGCATCATCAGCCGGGTCAGGCCGTGTTCCAGCCCCAGCAGCGCATCCTGATTCAGCACGAAAATGCGCACCAGCGTCGGCAGGTCGTCACAGGACCAGTCGCCCGCCATATAACCCTCGCCGACGCCGATGCTGCCGCGCAGGGCCAGCAAGCGGTAGGCATTGGGATCATGGATGGTGACGGTGGCGCGTAGCGGGCAGTCGGCGCTGGACTGGCCGAATTCACGGGCGCCGTCGGCATCCACTACCGTGACGCAACCGTGTTCCAGCTTGGCCAATCGCTGAAAGACCGCGCCGCGCAACCAGCGTTCGTTCCACGGTAGCGGCGTGGGGTTCGCGGACAATTCCACAGGGGACGACATCACCGATTCTGGCTGCATGATTTCAACTCTCCATGGGTTTGCCGGATGTCGGGGGATGCGAAAAGATCGGTATGCGTTTCCACAGCAATCGCACCGCTTCCCAGTAAATGGCGGCGACCACCTTGAGCGTCATGAACGGGAAACGGGCCAGCACCCCGGCCATGGCGCGGCCGTCGAGCGGTTGGCGGCGCAGGCTGAGCGTGGCGTCGAGCATCCGCGACGGACCCTTGAGCACGTCGAGATGCACCGCCAGATGCGAACCTGGCGGGGTGGAATGCCAGCCATAGCGCAGGTCCATCGGCATGAACGGCGAAACGTGCATGGCTTTCGGAAATTCGGCGCGCTGGTTGCCACCGGTCTGGCCGGCCACATCGAGGACGTAGCCGATCTTCTCGCCCCAGGGGGTATTGGTGACTTCGGCGACCAGCGTCTCGATCTCCGCGCCATCGGGTGTGAAGCAGTAGTAGACGCTGATCGGGTTGATGCAGTAGCCGAAATAGCGCAGATGGGTCAGCAGCCGGATCGGGCCTTGCGGGCGGCGGCCGGTTTGCCGTTCCGCCAGATCGCGCACGTAGGCGTCCAACGGGATTTGGGGATCGCCGAAATGATCCTGGCGACGGAACCAGGCCAGTCCCGGCCGGCGGGTAGACCACAGCCAGCGGCCCCTGAACACGGTCTCCAGTTCCGCCAGATCGAGGTAGGCCATGAACAGGTTATAGCGAAA
>CALMNY010000004.1 GCA_937872125.1 uncultured Candidatus Competibacteraceae bacterium
GCAAACCACATCTTCACATCCGTTGCGTCTACAACGGTAAAGTGTTGGGAGATCGTGAAGGCGTCAATACGGGCAAGAGCGTTGGTTACGAACTGTATTTCGATGAGAAATTGGTGTCGGGTCCTGACGCTGCTCATTATACCCGCCAGCAAGCCCAAGAAAATTGTGACTGGAATATGCAGACCAAGCCACATCTTCATATCCGTTGTATCTATAACGGCGAAGTGCTGGGAGATCGCCCAGCCATGTAATAGCGATTGCTTTCTATAAATTTCATCTGGCTCCCACGCTCCGGCGTGGGAGCAGGTCCAGACGCTCCAGCGTCCCCAGTGATGAATTCGCCCTCGGACCGCTGGAGCGGTCAACCGGCGTTCCCGCGCTGGAGCGTGGGACGAGAAAAATTCAGTAAGGCCATCGGTGAGCATTTTGGAGGTCAAGCGATGAACAAATACGATTTTATCACCATGGATGCAGACATCATGCACGGCGTTCCCGTCTTCAAAGGCACCCGGGTCCCGATAGAAACCTTGTTTGATTATCTAGCGACCGGCGAAAGCATCGACGAGTTTCTGGATGATTTTCCAACAGTGCCCAAATCATTTGTTGAAATGGCCCTGGAATATTCCAAACAGGCGCTGGCTGCGTAGAATCATGCGAATTCTATTGGACGAAAACGTACCCCGAAAGCTGAAACAGGCATTTCCCAATTTTATTGTTGCAACCGTGGGAGAAATGGGATGGGCTGGCGTTAGGAATGGAGAGCTTCTGAAACGAGCGGAAAATGTATTTGATGTGCTGATTACGGTTGATAAGAGCATTCAGCATCAAAATTCCCTGGAGAGCAAAAATATTGCCCTAATCACGCTTGTCGTTCGCTGGAACAAATTACAGTGCTTATTGCCCTTGGTTCCGCGAATCCTGCAAGCCCTGACCGATATCCAGCCAGGACAAATCGTCAATATCTCTTGACGATGAAGTCGCTCCCCAAAAACTTCAAAGCACGCAACCTGACATTCCACCTCCCCCTGCGTCTTACCCAACATTGCCCCTCAAATCGCAAAGGACTCACGGGTGCGCCGCCTCGTCATCTTCCTCCTGTTCATCCTGATCCCCGCCGCTGGTGTTGCGCTGCTGGGCCGCCAACTGGCCGCGATTTACCAGGAACCGGTGGCCGCGGCCGCCGCCGAACCCGCCCGGTTTCCGCCGGCGCTGGCGGGCGCGCGGTTCCGTGTGCCGGCGGACGCCGGTTTCCACCGGATCGCGCTGAACGGTGGAACGCTGCTGGTCGAAGGACCGCATCGCACCCTCGGCCAGGCCCGCGTCTCGCTCTGCGACCAGCGCGCCAATCCCAAGACCCCCACCAGTCCCCTGATTCCTCTGTATATCGGTTGGGACTGGCAGCGGATCAGCGAAGACCACCGACGGGTGGTCCACCTGAAAAACGCGCTGCTGGACGACGGCCCCGGCGGCGTGGACGCGCCCGCCGTCATCCTGGACACGCAACCCGCAGGGACGCCGCTTTTGACCACCGCCGCGCCCGAAGAGCGGTTGCGGCTGGTCCCGCGCGACAGCGCACCATTGACCGGATTATCCGACGTTGCCCCCGCCTATGGTTCGGGCGCGACCGCCGCGCTGATCTTCCGCCAGGACGCCTGGCTGTTCTGGGACGCCGGCGCCACGCCCGACCACTGGCGACAAGCCCTGCGGGTGCAACGCTTGCCCAAGGCCCACTGTCCGGTCGGTCAAATCCAGGTCACGGTCTACGGCCCCCCCGACGAAACCGTTCCCGCCCAGGCTACCCGGCGACTGCGTTTCTACCCCCCGCAAGGCCCCATGCACGCCTTCCAGTGGGCGCCAGGCGACTATGCCATTCCCGCCGGACTGAGCCACGCGCCGGAAGATGCCGACCTGTTCGCCGCCGCGACCGCCGCCGGCCTGATCCGCGTGGACCGCGCCCGCCACCAGGCCACCATCGCGCCCGCCGATCTGCCCCGGCGCTGGCGTTTCGCCCACGATCACCCGGAGCGGCTGGTCGCCGAACCCGGCGGCGAATCCTGGTCCACCCTGGACTGGAACGCAGCAGCCCAGGCCACGCACCGCCTGCTGCACCATTCCCCCGCCGGCGGCTATCTGCGCCAGCAGATGGATACTTTTAACAGGCGACGCCTGCTGGCCGCCATCCGGGTGCGCGTCGAAGATGCGGACCACCTGCCCGGCGCAGGTCCCTGGCAAGCCGACTGGCGGGACATTCGCCTGCCGCTGACCGAAACCATGCCGTTGCTGGCCGGCGGCCTGTTCGCCGGCCTTCCCTTGGGCTGGGAACCCTGGCAACGCATCGAGCACTGGCCGGACGGCGCGGACGCCGCCACGCCGGTGCGCTTCACTCTGCCGCTGGCCCCACGCCCGACCCGCCAGCGCCTGCAATTGCTGGTGGTGGGACGCGCGATTCGCCTCGAAGGCGCCCGCCTTCTCGGCAGCGAACCGCGCTGCCTCACTGCGGCCCCCTGCCAGGATACGGCGGTACTGGCCTATGAATTGCGGCTGCAAATCCCGCCCAACACCGCACGCCTGATGATCCAATTCCAGCCGTTGCCCGCCCCCGCCGCCCTGACGCTGTTTCGCCGCGACTTCGCCCATATCCGCCTGGCGGATGACGGCCAATTACGCTGGCAGATGGAGACTCCTACCGTCCGCCGACAGCGCAGCGACCAGCGTGCTCAGGTCGCATTGCGCGACCGCGACGGGACGCTGCTGTGGGATGAGACCGGCCCCACGGCTGAGGCCCGGAACTTGGGCCTGGGCGCGCTGGTAGGCTTCGATCCGCACCACCAGACCGCTGTGGCCGGCGTGCTGGCCCGGCTGGGAGAACGGGGGACCGATGCGGCGAACGCCCGGTTGACCCTGGACAGCACGCTGCAACGGTTGGCGCGAGACACGCTGCTGAAGCAACTGCCGGAGGTCGCCGCCCGTTTTGGCGCCCGCGATCCCTACCAGGCGCAACGCTTCGCCAGCCTGGTCGTGCTGGACGCCGATCAGGGCGACATTCTGGCCGCCGTCAGCCTGCCGGAACCCCCTCAGGCCGCCGCCTGGGCCGATCTCTACCACTTCAACGCCGCCCAGCCGCGCCGTGGCCCGCTGCGCTGGTGGGCCTGGCAGCACGACGGCGGCAACCTGCACGTGCCCGGCTCCACGTTCAAGCTGCTCTCGGCGCTCGCCCTGGAACGCAGCGCCCAGCACAACCCCGAATTAACCGCCCTGCTGGACGGGCTGGAACCGGGGGCTATCGCCGGCCACCCCCTGGCCATGGGCTATGATTTCGGCGTGCAGGACGCCTGTTATCCCGCTCATCAACAACCCTGCGTCCACAACTTTGGCCATGGCGGCCGCTACGCCACCCTGGCTACTCAGGTCAGCCCCAGAGAACCCCGTTACGGGCTGGAGCAGGCGCTGCGAGACTCCCTGAACACCTGGTTCGCCTGGCTGGTGGAAACCACCGACGCTACCCTGATCGGCGATCCCCAAACCGGGCAGTTGCTCCGCGTCCATGCCTTGACGCCGGCGGCCCTGAACGGCGTCCGGCCGTTGGCGGCGGTGACGGCGGCGCTGGGCTTTGGCGTGGAGACGCGACTGGATGGCGGTCTGCTGCCGGCTGATGCCCTGCGCTCCGGCGATATTCTGCTCACCACCCCTTCCCGCCTTGATCCCATCCAGGATCGTCACCAAATTCGGCTGGCGGCGCTGGGCTTTCGGATGCAGGTCACTCCCCTGCAAATGGCCCGGGTGGCGGCCTCCATCGCTACCGAGCAGACTATTCAGCCACGCCTGCTGCTGGAGTTGAACGGCCGGACTGCCGGGAATCCAGGGTTCGCCGCCCTGGGCATCTCCACTCAGCGCATCCGCCAGGGCATGAAGCGGGTGCCGGTGGACGGCACCGCCCGGGGCGCATTTGGCCAACCGGAGTTCGCAGTTCTGCGCCCCGCGCTCTACGCCAAGACCGGAACAGCCGATCTGACTCTGCCGAACGATGCCCCAGCCAACAACGCCTGGCTGGCGGGCTGGGTAGAACCGGGCGGCATTCCGGGTGAACAGCGACGGCTGGCTTTTGCCTGCCAAATCAGCCACACCAGGGAAACCGGCGGCGCGGAATGCGGCGAGGCGGTGGCCAACTTCCTCAAGGCGCTGGCAGAGATAACGAAGAGTGGAACGTGATACCGATTCTCATCAGGTTTAACCCGAATCCACTCGATGAACCGCCAGGACGCCAAGATTGCCGGCTGATTTCCAACGAACCTCATCCTCGGAACAGCATCCTCAAAGACTCATGCCAAAAACTCCGCGCCGTACTCCATTCCGAGCCTTCCTGTCATTTTGGTCGAGGGACGTTCCGCCCGAAGCCCTCTGGGTTGCGCCGCTGGCGCTGGTCTGGCTGATTCCTCTGCTGGGCGTGCTCTGGACGCTGCAACAGGCGCCGGACTGGCTGGAACCGCGCGAACTGCAAATCGCTCTGGCGCCCGGCCAAAGCATGATCCTGGGCCACGACCGCGCCCAACGCCGGGATGATCTGTGGTCGCCCTACGCTGATCCCAAACACGTTCGCATCCTGCGAACGGCCGCCGGCAACTGGCGGCTGGAAAACGTGGCCGCCAGCAAACAGGTGCTCTGGAAATCGCAGGAAGCGAAGGATTATCACCGGGTTCGGGAATGGCGGCTGACGCCGGGCGGGCAATTCACGGTGGGCGAACACCGGTTCGTCGTGGCAACGACCGCAGCGAATGAATTGACGCTCCAAACGGCCTCCCAGACCTGGCGCTACGATGGAGTTGATCTGTCCCTGAACAACCAGGCGCTGCCACCCTGTGAGGCGGGCGGGTTTGCAGCCCTGCTGAATCGGCTGCCGGCGCTACTGCGCCGAACGCGCCCGTTCAGTCTGGGCGGCGGCGTCCAGTGCGCTACCCGGCTCGGCTTAGCGGGAGTCGCCGCCGACAGCGTGTGGATCGCGCCCACGACGGCAGGCTACGTCCTGCGTCCGGGTTCCGCCGCGCGCCCC
>CALMNY010000005.1 GCA_937872125.1 uncultured Candidatus Competibacteraceae bacterium
GCAGCGCATCACGCTCAAGGACGCACGGCCCTTCATCGAAGAGGCGCTGACTCTGCGCGAGGCTGGCGTCAGCCGACCCATTCTGCTGCTGGAAGGCGTCTTTGAGGCAGCGGAACTGCCGCTGTGCGCCCGTCACGGCTTCGAAATCGCCGTCCACCATCCCGAACAGGTGCGGATGCTGGAACTGGCCCGGCTGGACCCGCCAGTGCGGATCTGGCTGAAACTGGATACCGGAATGCACCGGCTGGGTCTGGAGCCGGAGACCGCCCCCGCCATGTTTCAGCGCCTGCACGCCTGCCCTGCTGTCCGGGCGGACTTTGGCCTGATGAGCCATCTGGCGCGGGCCGACGAACGGGATTGCGATTACACCCGCCGGCAACTGCAAACCTTCGAGGCGGCCACCGCCGGCCTGCCGGGCGAGCGCTCGCTGGCCAATTCCGCCGGCATTCTCGGCTGGCCGCAAACCCATTTCGACTGGGTGCGGCCCGGCATCATGCTGTACGGCGCTTCGCCGTTCGTGGACAGCCTGGCGCCCGACGAGGATCTACGCCCGGTGATGACGCTGCACACCCGGCTGATTTCGATCAAGCGTCTGCGCCGGGGCGAGCCGGTCGGTTATGGCGGAACCTGGACCTGTCCGGAAGACATGGATGTGGGCGTAGCGGCGGTCGGCTACGGCGACGGCTATCCGCGCCATGCCCCATCCGGAACGCCGGTGTTGCTCAATGGCCGCGCAGCGGCGCTGGTTGGCCGGGTCTCGATGGACATGATTACACTGGATTTGCGCCGGCATCCCGAAGCGCGGATCGGCGATCCGGTGGTGCTGTGGGGCGAGGGCCTGCCGGTAGAACGCATCGCCCAAGCCGCCGGGACGATTTCCTACACCCTGCTGTGCGGCGTCACGGCGCGGGTGAGCGTGGAAATCGGACCGTGCTCGACTGGAGTGGCTGGCGGTGTTTCTGACGCGACTGCTGTACGGCATCGTCCGCAGATTCGCTGACGGCCAACTCAACCGAGGATCGTTGCATGATTGGCCTGCTGTTTGATCCTGCCGCCGAGGCAGAAGTGCGGGAGCTCCTCCTGCCGCTGCTGGCGAACCGCCCCGTACAAGCCATGCCTTACCATCGGAGCGCCCTGCCGGACTGGGCCGAAGGAACGACCGTATTGACCTACCTGGACGACGACCGGTTCGCCGAGTTGATCCCGGAAGCCATCACCCGGCAATGGTCGCTCGGTTTGCTACCGCACCCACGGTTGATCGAGGCCCGCCGTTGCTTTGGGGTGACCCGACGCTTGAAGGACGCCCTGGATGATGCGCTGAACAGCAAGGAGCGGCGCGTTGATCTGTTGTGCTGTAACCACCGCCCTGTCTTCAACTCGGTCGTCATCGGCACAGCGTTCTCGCTGGGTAACGCCAGCGGTCGGACCCCAGGTTTTCTCACCCGGTTCCGGCATTTTCTGAGTATCCTGAGATCGGGATTTGGCGCGTTGCGACTGTATCCCTACAATCTGACGACGGGTAAGGAAAAAAGCCTGGCGACAGCCGCGCTCGGTATCGTGATCGTGAAAGAGAGCGGCGCTTCGCTGTTGTTCCGGCGAGTCGTCGCCGATACGGGCAGCAACGACGGTATGCTCCATGCGCTGGTGCTAGCCCCGCGCAGCCGCATGGAACTGCTGCGCTTTCTGTTGGTGGTGTTGTTCCTGGGCGCCCAGCGGAAAAAGCTGCCGCCGTTTATGGGGCACATCAAGACGGCGGCGCTCAATGTCGCCAGCCCCCAGCCGCTGGATTACTGGCACGATGGAGTCTGGGTCAGCGCCCGCCAACTGGAGTTAAACATCATGCCCAAGGCGCTGTGCCTGCATCCGGGCCGGCATCTGGAGGGGCGCGAGGAAAATGCGCCTCAGACCAAAGAGATTTACCGGGTGCAGGGCTTACCCGTTGGCGAATCCAGAATCGCCCTGACCAGTCAGCACCTGCCCTGGCTGCATCGGGCCAGCACGGAAGAGTTCAAGGAACTTTATCTGGCGTTGCGCGACAACGCCCGTTCGTCTCCGGCCTATTTGACCCTGATGGTGCTGTCCACGCTGCTGGCGACGTTTGGCCTGTTCGCCAACTCGGCGCCGGTCATCATCGGAGCCATGATCCTGGCGCCGCTGATGGCGCCCATCATTTCGCTGGCGATGGCTGTGGTTCGCCAGGACAGCGCCTTGCTGGCCGACAGCCTCAAGACCCTGGGTCTTGGGTTACTGCTGGCGTTGAGTTGCGCGGCGGCCATGACCTGGGTGATCCCCCTGCATTCGGTTACCGGAGAAATCGCGGCCCGCCTCAATCCGACGCTGCTGGATCTGGGCGTCGCCATGATCTCCGGGGTGGCCGGCGCTTATGCCCATGCCCGTGAGGAAGTCGCTCGCAGCCTGGCGGGCGTGGCCATCGCCGTCGCACTGGTTCCGCCGCTCGCCGTATCGGGCATCGGTCTCGGCTGGGGCGAGTGGGCGGTGTTCCGAGGGTCTTTTCTGCTGTTTCTGACCAATCTGTTTGGCATTGTGCTGGCAGGCAATTTGACGTTTCTGCTGCTCGGGTTTGGCCCTTTTCGGCTGGCACGGCGCGGGTTGTTGGCCGCGCTGGCGCTGGTGGCCGTGGTCAGCCTGCCGCTGAGCGTCGGTTTCGCCCGGATGGTCGAGCAAAATGCAGTCGTTCGCGCTTTGGAGGGCTGGAAGATTGAAGGTGTAGCCTTGCGCGACGTGACGTTGCGTTCCGGCGACCGGTTGCATTTATCGTTGCGGTTGCTGTCATCCACGACCCTGGATGACAGCGACGTGGAGCGGGTCAAACAGGCCATCGAGTCCCGGCTTGGTCGGCCGGTGACGCTCGAAGCGACTATCGCCATCGTGCGCTGACCGACCCGCTGGCCGCGCCCAAGGGCTGACCGAGCCTAATCCCTGGCTGGGTGCTGCCCTAGCGATAGGCGGTCAGGGTATAGGAGAAGACGATGCCGTCGCTGACCGAGGCGGGCGTGTCGGCATCCCGATTGAAGCGGACAAAGACCGCGATATTGTCCGCGCCTTCATAATCGGTGTAGGACTGCCACAGACCCACGGAGTAGGGCAGGCTGCTGGCGATATCGGAGACCAGCAGCGAGACCCGGTTGGCGTAGTCCACTGGCGCGTAGCGGCGGTAGTGCGCGGCGTTGCGATTGGACTGGACCAGCGCAAAATCAGCTACCTTGCCGAAATCGGTCAGCAACGGCGGATCGGTCGGATCGGCCGGGATGGCGAGCGGCTGCTCGCGCCGCCGGCCATCCGGATACCAGACGATAAACCGGTCGGCATCGTGCGCCTCGTCTTCCGCATCGTCCGGCGTGGCGCGGCTGTCCTTCCAGAACATCGAACTCAGGCCCAGCGGTCCCAGGCTCGGTTCGTCGGCTGCCCGCAGCGGCTTGCGCAGGAAGATGTGCAGGGTGACCCGCAGGGTGCTGGCGGCGCCCGGTTGCAGCGTGGCGGCCAGCGCCGCCGCATAGGCCTCGCACTCCACCAGCCCCAGCAGCCGGAAGGCCCGTTCGTTGATCGGCCGGAGATACAGCTTGCGGAGCTTGACGAAATCTTCATTGGGCTGGCCTACATTGTGTACGCCCAAGCGGAACGAGGTGCCGAATTCCAGCGGGGGAAAGCCGGCCAACCGGCCGTAGCCGTTACCGCCCAGATGAAGGATTTGCGGCCAGCTTTTCGGATTGCCGCGCTGGAAGCCGATATCCACGGCGCTCAAATAGCGCGCGGCGGCGGGGAGGGGATCGGGCAACGGTGGCTGGATGTCGGGATGCGCGTAGTTGAAATCCGCCACGCGATAGATCGCCGGGGTGTAGTTCTCGCTTTCGGGCTGGTACATCCAGATGTCCAGCGGATCCTTTTCGAAATTGCCGCGCGGGTTGGCCCGCAGCCACCAAACCGAGTCGTCATGGAGCAGTTTTCCCATCAGTTTGTCATACTCGACGAAATCGAGTCCCAGCGCGTCGCTGCCCTCTGGAGGATCAATTTCCACCACCGGTTCAGGGGATGCCGGGTCCCAGTCTAACCGGGAGCGTTCGAAAGCTTCCTGCGCCAGACCGGTGAAGGTGGCGGCGATTGCGGCGGGGGTGCTCAAGGCCAGCGCGCATAGCCAGACGTTGACGAGCAGGCGCAACCGCCAGCCGGCGAGCCGGGGAAGAGCAGCGATTTGCAGATCGTTGGTTTGGGCGGTCATCTTGATTGCATTACTCACGTAACGTTAACAGCGGCGATCATTGCCGCCAGAGCACCGGGCCGAGGACAACTGCCGATGAGCGTATTTCAGTGTCCGGGAGGACAAGGTTGTTCACCCCGATGTGGTTGGATACCATCCAGCCGCCTTTGTTTCAGAGGCGTTGTTAGGCGACCTCTACATTACGGTGATTTGGCACCGCTTTCCCCATGAAAAATAAGCCGGCGATTCCAGCGCTGTTCTATTTGCCTCCGAGTCAAGGATTAAAACAGTGACCAAGGCGCGCACCGTCTACGTTTGCACCGAATGCGGCGCGCAGGCCAGCAAGTGGTCGGGCCAGTGCGGCGACTGCGGGGCCTGGAACACCTTGCAGGAAGCGCCCGCCGCGCCGCCGGCGGGCAAGAGTGGCGCCAGGTTCACCGGCTATACCGGTTCGGCCACGGCCGGGGAGGTGCGCACCCTGTCCGAAGTGGACGCCAGCGCGGAAATCCGCCAATCCTGCGGCAATGGCGAACTGGATCGGGTGCTGGGCGGCGGGCTGGTCCACGGCTCGGTCACGTTGATCGGCGGCGACCCTGGCATCGGTAAGTCCACTCTGCTGTTGCAGGTGCAGGCGGTGCTGGCCGAGCGCGACCGGACTCTGTACGTCAGTGGCGAAGAATCTCCCCAGCAGATCAGCTTGCGCGCCCAGCGTTTGCAACTGTCCCGCGACCGCTTGCGGCTGTTGCCGGAAATCAACGTCGAGCGAGTGCTGGCGACCGCCGAGGTCGAACAGCCCCGGGTGATGGTGATTGACTCGATCCAGACCGTGTATACCGAGCGGCTGCAATCGGCGCCCGGTTCGGTGGCGCAGGTGCGCGAGAGCGCGGCGCAACTGGTGCGCTACGCCAAAGCCACGGGTACCGCTCTGTTCCTGGTCGGGCACGTCACCAAGGAAGGCGCGATTGCCGGGCCACGGGTGCTGGAGCACATGGTGGACACGGTGCTGTATTTCGAGGGCGATCCCAGCGGACGGCTGCGGGTGCTGCGGGCGGTGAAAAATCGCTACGGTCCGGTTAATGAACTGGGTGTCTTCGCCATGACCGAGCACGGGCTGAAGGAAGTCAGCAATCCGTCGGCGATTTTTCTCTCCCGCCACGAAACACCGGTGGCCGGCAGCGTGGTGATGGTCACCCGGGAGGGCACCCGGCCGTTGCTGGTGGAGATTCAGGCGCTGGTGGACGATTGCCACGGCGGCAACCCGCGCCGGGTGACGCTGGGGCTGGAGCAGAACCGGTTGGCGATGCTGCTGGCGGTGCTGCACCGACACGGCGGGGTGGCGATGTACGATCAGGATGTGTACGTCAACGCGGTCGGCGGGGTGCGGATCAACGAGACGGCGGCGGACCTGGCGGTGCTGCTGGCGGCGCTGTCGAGTTTCCGCGACCGGCCGTTGCCCACCGATCTGGTGGTGTTCGGCGAAGTGGGGTTGGCGGGGGAAATTCGCCCGGTGCCCAATGGCGAGGAGCGGTTGCGGGAAGCAGCCAAGCACGGCTTCAAGCAGGCCATCGTGCCGCGCGCCAATCTGCCCCGGCGCGGCGGGCGGGTGGAAGGGCTGGACGTGCGCGGCGTCAGTCGGCTGGCCGAGGTGATGGGGGGGATTTGAGGTGGCTAAATTTGAAATTAAATTTTTGATTTAAATATACTTTATCATTCCGCGAGATACCAAAGAGTCAAAGTAGATGTACCATCAAGCCGCTTGACGCGCCTTCACCGCCGGTTGTGGTAACGGCCGTCCCATCGCTTGACAAGCTTGCAACCAGGATTGCATGGCATCCTCCATTTCCCGCAATGCTTCAGTCGCCGTCTCCCCGAAGGCGCTGCATCCTGGCAAATCTGGTGCAACCGCGATAAAACCCTCATCTTCAGAACTCCAAAATATTTCAATCAGATACGTCTGGATCGGATTCATATTTTTCAACCATGTTCAGTAGTTGCCGAGCTTGGTAAGGTTTGATAAATCCACCACGATTTTGGAAATTCAGCAGTAAAGGCTCATCCTCACGGGCGTAGGTACGATGTGATCCCTGACCTCCCTTGCGCTGAAACCCCAAACTCTCGGCAACTTTGCAGGCTTCTTCAAAGCGTACCCCGTTTAGTGAGTTGCGCAAGCGAGCCAAAAGCTTCTCTGATCTACTCAAGTATCGTTTCCCTATGTCGCAATGTCCCGGCAGGCAACAGCTCAGCAATAGACATGTGTTCAGCCCCCATCATCTTGCGCTTCGTATTTCATCCGTCATGTTTAGCGTAAGCATTTGAATAACAATCATCAAGCAAATGTAATGATATGATTTTGTTAGCCTCGTCAGCTTGCCTCTCAGCCACGCTCAAGCCCGTTTTCTCCACTGTAGCCGCGCGATTCAACCCATTGTGTATGATAAAGTAATCAATCATCAGCCGACGCGGCCACTCCCGCCGCGCCACGACCTACGGAGGCCCCCATGACTGCACCCGCTTTCGCGACTCCCGCGCTGCACTCCCGCGTCCTGGCGACTCCCGCCCCGGACGTGATCTATCCCGACAGCGACGGCAACCCAATGGCCGACAACACCCGGCAATTCGACTACATCGTCATGATCCAGGGCGGGTTGGCCGCACTGTTCGCCGACCGGCCCGATGTGTTTGTGGCCGGCGATCTGCTGTGGTATCCGGTCGAGGGCAACAATCAAACCCGCGCCGCGCCGGATGCGATGGTGGTGTTTGGCCGACCGCCGGGCTATCGCGGATCCTACATTCAGCATCGGGAAGAGCATATTGCTCCACAGGTGGCGTTCGAGGTGCTGTCGCCGAGCAACAGCCGGGCGGAGATGCGCCGCAAGCTGGAATTCTATGACCGGTATGGGGTGGAGGAATACTACGAATACGACCCGGATCGGGGAACGCTCAAGGGCTGGGTGCGCCGTGACGGACACCTGGAACCCATTGCCCGGATGGAGGGCTGGGTCAGTCCGCGACTGGGTATTCGATTCAGTCTGGAGGGCGCTGACTTGGTGCTGTATCGCCCGGATGGCCGGCGCTTCGAGACCTTTGTGGAGATTGAGCAACGCGCCGAGGCCGAACGGCAACGCGCCGAGGCCGAACGGCAACGCGCCGAGGCCGAACGGCGGCAA
>CALMNY010000006.1 GCA_937872125.1 uncultured Candidatus Competibacteraceae bacterium
CGGTGTCGGATTTGAGCTTCTCGTCGCGGATCACGTTGATCATCGCCCGCAGCACATGCGGCACCGAACCGACGATGGGAACATCCACCTTGACGTTTTTGGAGATCGAGGAGGGATCAATATCTACGTGGACGATGCGTGCGGTCGGGCAGAATTTGTCGATCTTGCCGGTGACCCGGTCGTCAAAACGGGCGCCAATGGCGATCAGCACGTCGCATTCGTGCATCGCCATGTTGGCTTCATAGGTACCGTGCATCCCCAACATACCGACGAACTGTTTATCGGTGGCCGGATAGGCGCCCAGGCCCATCAGCGTCTGGGTGATCGGATAGCCGAGCAGTTGGGTCAGCTCGACCAGTTCCGTCGAACCTTCGCTCAGGATCACACCGCCGCCGGTGTAGATCATGGGACGCCTGGCGGACAAAATCAGATCAACGGCCTTGCGAATCTGGCCAGCGTGACCCTTGATCGTCGGGTTGTAGGACCGCAGCTTGACCTTTTTGGGATAATGAAATTCGGTCTTGGCGATCGTGATGTCTTTCGGCAAGTCCACCAGCACCGGGCCAGGCCGGCCGGTGGTGGCGATGTAAAACGCCTTCTTGACCGTCTCAGCCAGCTTGGTGACATCCTTCACCAGGAAATTATGCTTGACGCAGGGCCGGGTGATGCCGACGGAGTCCACTTCCTGGAACGCGTCATTACCGATCAGGGCGGTGGGCACCTGGCCGGTGAAGATCACCAGCGGGATGGAATCCATGTAAGCGGTGGCGATGCCCGTGACGGCGTTGGTCACGCCGGGACCGGAGGTGACCAGCACCACGCCGGGTTTGCCGCTGGCGCGGGCATAGCCGTCGGCCGCATGAGCGGCCGCCTGCTCGTGGCGAACCAGCACATGCTTGACGTCGTCCTGGACGTAGAGCGCATCGTAAATGTGCAGCACGGAGCCGCCCGGATAGCCGAACAGGTATTCCACGCCTTCTTCTTTCAGGCAGCGCACCAGGATTTCGGCGCCAGTAATAAGTTCCATGATGTTGACTCCTCATGGCGGATGGGATAGGGATGGCTCATCAGCAAAACCGGCCGGCGCCAAACGATCAGCGCGTCATGAACGGGTTCGGTGAGTGGCCTGGCCGGGAGTGCGGTCGAGCGGGGTAGCCGCCACGCGACAGGGGTAATTCCCGGTAGGCGCAACCGGTCCTGACGGCTGCTGATACGTGCTGGGCGCGGGTTTCGCGGGCCGGTTATACTACATAATATTCTTTTTGCGCAAAATCCTTTGTGCTTCGGAGAGTACGACTTTCCCTGGCGATTCTGTAGCGATTGGGAGAATGGTCATGTTGAAACGAGCGTTGTGGTTCCTGCTGGTGATCAGCGGCTGTGGAGTGACGCTCACAGCCCAGCCCGCAGAGCAATTTATCTACAAATGGACGGACGAGCAGGGGATGATCAAATACTCTGAAGTCGCGCCGCCCAGTGGGGTGAAGTACGAGATGGTGCGTCGCACGGGGGGTACGGCTCAGGGGGCTGAGACCGCCCCGGGCGACCAGACAATCAAGGATCAGGCGGCCAAGGAGCGGGAAGAACTGGCCCGCCAGGAAGCCAAGCAAAAAGAGGCGACAGAACAGGCGCAGAAACAAGTCGAGGATGTGCGCGCCAGAAATTGTGAAATCGCCAAGAAGAACGTCCAGGTGCTGCAAGGCGACGCGCAGGTAGTGAGAACCGACGCCAAGGGTGACAAGGTAGTGCTCGATGCAGAACAACGCGCCGAGGAGTTGAAAAAGGCCCAGAAAGATCAGGATTACTTTTGTAACCCCTGATGCTTATTCACGTTTCGCAAGGCAGGATTCATGCGCCTCTCTCATTTTCCACTGTTCACCGTGAAGGAAACCCCGGCTGATGCCGAGGTCGTCAGTCATCAGCTCATGCTGCGGGCCGGTCTGATCCGCAAGCTCGCTGCCGGCATTTACACCTGGCTGCCGCTGGGTCTGCGCGTGTTACGCAAGGTCGAGGCGGTGGTGCGCGAGGAGATGAACCGCGCCGGCGCCCTGGAGTTGTTCATGCCCGCCGTACAGCCGGCCGAGTTGTGGCAGGA
>CALMNY010000007.1 GCA_937872125.1 uncultured Candidatus Competibacteraceae bacterium
ACTCTCATCACGCGGGCAGGCCTGCCGGTGATGAAATGGCTATCCCGAAAATCGGCATCCTTGGTGATGAGAAATGATCCAGTTTCATCGGCATAACGAGCGATCTCGGAATCCCTGGTGTACCACTTGTTCAGGATGCGGTTGACGTGGGTAGCATCCACGCCCCGCTCGCGCAGAAAGTTGACCAGGCGATAGGGAATATGAACATCACAGAGAACGCGCATCAGGCGACGTGTGCGATGGTCTCGCCCGAGACGACCAGCCGGGCGTATTGTAGGCAGGCGGCGATGTCCTCGCGTTCGATCTCGGGGTGGTCCGCCAGGATGTCGGCGGGCTGCATTCCCGAGGCAATCAGGTCCAGCATGGCCTCGACCGGCCAGCGCATGTGCCTGACGCAGGGTTTGCCGTGGCAGATTTCACTATCCACGGTGATGCGTTCGAGCAGAGTCATCGCTTGAGGCTCCCGGAACCAGGAACATGATTCCCTGGATTGAATGTTTGAAGTTGGCAAGGTGCGGGTCGTTCACCCCAGCAGCACCGCGACGTTCCTGAACCAGGCCACCAGCGGTCCCGGCAACCAGATTCCCGCCACGAACACCAGCGCCAGATGGGTCAACATCGGCAGGGTGCTGGCCCGCACCGGGGCGGCGGGCGCGTTGTCCGGCACGCCGAACGCCAGCCCATGCAACCGCCACAACAGCGTACCGAACGCCAGCAGCAGCCCCAGCACCAATGGCAGCGCCAGCAGCGGTTGCCGGGCGAAAGTGGAACTGACCACCAGAAACTCGCTCATGAACACGCCGAACGGCGGCATCCCGGCGATGGCGACGACCCCGGCTACCAGCCCCCAACCCAGCGTCGGATGGGTGGCGGTCAGCCCGCGAATGGTGGAAATCCGCTGGGTGCCCTTGACCTGGGAGATATGGCCGACCGCGAAGAAAATCGCCGACTTGGTCAGGCTGTGCATGGTCATGTGCAGCAGCCCGGCGAAGTTGGCCAGCGGCCCGCCCATGCCGAAGGCGAAGGTGATGATGCCCATGTGCTCGATGGAGGAATAGGCGAACAGCCGCTTGATGTCGCCCCGCCGATAGAGCATCAGCCCGGCGAACAGCAGGGACAACAGCCCCAGCATGACCATCAGCGGCCCCGGCGCCAGCGCCGCCGGATTGGCGTTCATCAGCATCTTGAAGCGCAGCACCGCGTACAAGGCAACGTTCAGCAGCAACCCGGACAGTACCGCCGAGATCGGCGTCGGTCCTTCGGCGTGGGCGTCGGGCAACCAGGCGTGCAGCGGAACCAGCCCGGCCTTGGTGCCGTAACCCAGCAGCAGGAATACGAACGCCAGATTCAGCAGCGCCGGATCGAAGTCCTTGGCATGGGCCAGCAGCCGATCCCAAGCCATGGCCGGCAACCCTTCCCCCATCGTCGGTTGCGCCGCCAGATACACCAGGATGGTGCCGAACAGCGCCAGGGCAATGCCGAGACTGCCCAGGATGAAATACTTCCAGGCGGCTTCCAGCGCGGCGTGAGTCCGGTAGATGCCCACCATCAGCACCGTGATCAGCGTCGCCAGTTCAATCGCCACCCACAGCAACCCGATGTTGTTGGCGAGAAACGCCAGATTCATGGCGAAAATCAGCGCCTGATACATGGCGTGATAGAAGCGCAGATACGCCGGGGTCAACCGGCCGGTTTCCAGTTCGTGCGCGATGTAGCTGGCGCTGAACACGCTGGTGGTGAAGCTGACCAGATTATTCAGCGCGATCAAATAGATGTTGAAATCATCCACCCGCAGGTAGAGATTGGCTTCCGGTCGCGCCCAGAACAGCGCTGCCGCCGCCAGCAGGCTGACCAGGGCCGCGCCGACGTTCAGCCGCGCGCCGCGCTGGTAGTCGGACAGCGCGATCAGCAGCAACCCGGCGCCGGCGGGAACGGCCAGCAATGCGATCATCGCCATCAGGCCCAGGCTATTCATTTCCGCCGGCCCTCCCGGAAGCTATCCATCGCCTGCATGTCCACGCTGTCGAAGCGTTCCCGGATGCGGAACAGGAAGACGCCGATGACGATCAGCGCGATCAGCACCGAAAAGGCGACGCGGATCTCCACCGCCAGCGGCATGCCGCGCGCCCC
>CALMNY010000008.1 GCA_937872125.1 uncultured Candidatus Competibacteraceae bacterium
CCCAGCGGCCCAGCACAACCCCGGCGCCGACTTTCTTCCCGGTTTCTTCGCGACATTCGCGGGCGGCGGCGGCGCGGACCTCTTCGCCCCACTCGACGTAACCGCAGGGCAGGCACCAGGCGCCCCGGTAGGGTCCCCTGGCCCGGCGGCCGAACAGCAGCGTCTCGCCCCGGCGCACCACCACCGCCACGCCCACCGCTGGATGGCGGTACACCACCCGGCCGCAGGCGCGGCAGACCTGGCGGGGAGCGTCACGGATTGCCCGGACCTCCAACAATCCACCGCCGCCGGGGCAAAAGCGGAAGGCGGTGGACGGGTCATCGGGTGTAGTCATCGCTGATTCCTCTGGGGCTGGCCGGCGTGGTCCGGTGAATACCTCGCGGGTCGTCGCCGTAACTCACCGCGCCCGGTGGACCAGACGGCGGCGAGCCGGGATCGGCGCCGATGCCACCGCCGCTGTGACCGGCCGCCCCCAGCGCCCGCGCCAAGCACGCGGCCAGCGTGGATTGGCCCGTGCCCGGCGCGCCGAACAGCAACACTCGCTGCGCGGGGCGTTCCCCGAGCACGGCGAGCCACGCGGTCGCGTCCGCGACGACCGGAAACGGGCAAGCGTCAGTCATGAAGGCAATGGCGGCGCCGGAAGGACGAGCCCGATGACTCAACCGTCTCGGCTGGGCTGGATGTGACCGACGAAGGTTTTGACCGCCGCCCGATACGACGGCCAGCCCACCGCAAAGATGGTGTTGTGATCGGCGCCGGGAATCGTCACCCACTGCTTGTCACGGGCCGGGCTGGCCGCGTACAGGGCTTGAGCGTCCGCCAACGGGATGAGGTGGTCGTCTTCGGCATGAATAATCAGCGTGGGTTGGGTCACCGCCCGGATTTTATCCAGTTGGCGAAAGCCCTGCCGCTCCTCGAACCGGAGGGCGGCGAGGTTGACCCCCAGCCGGCGCAACAGCGGCCCGGTGTGGGCAAAGGCGCTTTCCAGGATCAGCCCGGTGATGGCTTCGGGATGATGGCCCGCCAGTTCCAGGGCCGGGGCGCTGCCCAGCGAGCGGCCCATCACGATCAGCGGCCCGGGATGATCCCGTTCGCTCAACCAGCCGGTGACAAAGCGCAGGATGGCGTGGCTATCGGCCAGCAGCGCGGAGGAGGTCGGCGAACCGGTCGAGGCGCCGTAGCCCCGGTAATCAGCGACCCAAAAATTGATCCCGCATCGCGCGAACAGCGGGCCGAGGTCGTCGTAGTCCTCGGCGATTTCGCCGTTGCCATGAAAGAACAGGACGTTCGTCGCCGCGGGATCGGCCCAATGGCAACGCCCGCCAATGACGGTCCCATCCGCCATGGGCATGCGCAGATCGAGGAGGTCCGCCTGGCTGGCCAGGCCATAGCCGGAACGGGGATGAAACAAACCGGCCAGCACGTCGGGCCGGTCGAGCAGCCAGTCACGGGTGAGCCGTTCGGTGGGCATGGGCGTTTTTTCCTCGGGGGTTGGGGGCAACCGGATCGCGGTGTTGGGCTTATCCGGCCACCGGAGGAATGTTCCGATACGCCGGGGCCGAGTTCCAGGCTACGGCTGAGCGTCCCTGGGCGAACCCGTGTCCGGCGCCGGCGCGGTGGGCGGGTCCCTTTGGTCGCCTTCGGTCGTGATCGTGACGGCGCCTTCCGTGGCGGGGCGGCTGGACTGGCCGGTAAAGGGGCGGTTGACGTTCCAGCGCAGGTCGCCGCCGTAGGTGTTGGGCGGACACGGCGCCGCCTGGTAGAAGATTCGCCCGCTGGCCTCCACACACTTGTTGGCCGCCCGCGCCGGCGTGGCGAGGAGCCCTGGCAGTATCGCCCAAATCCAGTATTTCATACGTCCCCCGATTCCGGACCATCCGGTACAGCGTTATCTTAGCCACAGGATGCCGTTGATGCCGTCACCGTTGGGTGATTCGCCCGGATCGGCCTTCTCGATTTGAACCGGAGTTGATCGCTAATGCTCCTATTCCGCTTGGCGGCGGACGCCGTGGCGCTGCTTCACCTGGCGTTCGTCCTGTTTGTCGTGGGGGGTGGACTGCGGGTCTGGCGCTGGCCCTGGCTAGCGTGGCTGCATCTGCCGGCAGTCGCCTGGGGCGCGCTGATCGAGTTCACCGGCTGGATCTGCCCGCTGACCCCGCTGGAGCAACACCTGCGCCAAATCATCGGCCAGGCCGGCTACGCCGGGGGCTTCATGGACCATTACCTGTTGGCGCTGCTCTATCCGGCCGGACTGACCCGCGAAGGGCAATGGGCGCTGGGGGCGGGCGTGCTCGCGGTCAACGGGGCGGTGTATGGCCTCCTCCTGGGGCGGTGGGCACGGTCGGCGGGCCGGCTGGACCAGCAGCGCCCACCTCGCCCGCCATGGGTGCGCTGTACGCGGCCGGAGACCGATCCGTGGCGCTGAAACGTAACCCGCGCCCAGAGTGCGGCGAACAACAGGGGAGGATCGCCTGATGAACTACCTGGCCATTGCCGTGCTCCTGGCCATCGTGGCGGGCGCGATCGTCCACTACGTCAACTCCCAGGGCAAACCACCCCCCACCGAATCCAGCGCGGGGTGGATGCAACGGTAAGCCGAGCGGCGCGAATCGTCCGGCCAGTACATCAGCGGCGCGGGGGTCGGTAGGACAGCGGAAAGCGCCCTGGCCAGCGCGCCGCCAGCCATTGCCGCTCGGCCTCGCGCTGGCGGTTCTGTTCCGCCACGCTCCGATGATGGTGCCAGAGTAAAAAGCCCGTCAGCAACACCAGGAGCATGGCGAAGAGCAAGACCAGCAGGGCGATGATTTGGAACAAAACCGCATCATCCATGGGCCGCTCCTTCAGGCCACCATCTCTCAGTGCAGGGCAGAATCCGGCGCAGGTGGTGGCACGCTTATTCAGCCCCGGCCCCCAGGAAGATCCGCTCGATCTGGCCGGCCTTGAAGGTAAACATCAGGCCGCCATAAACCGAGCCCGCCACAAAATTTTTTCCCGGCGCGCTGTCTTCCGCGTTCCGGTCGCGTCCGTAGGCGGCCATCACCGCGCGTTCGGTGTCGCCGATCCCGATCCCACGCCGGGTTTTCCAGAGGCTGGGGCGGGTGAGGGTGATGGCGCTAATGGCCTGAGCGCCTTTGGGCGTAGTCGCGATCATGTCGAGGGTAATCCCGCAGTCAGGATAGGTCCATTGCTGGTGATAGTCGCTATCCGCTTCCCAGCGCGTCACCGGCCCCCGGTGGGGTGGGCAGTCGATCAAACGGGCGACCTCCCGCGCTGGAAGATCGACGCGCAGTGGGCCGATTCGCTCCGCCTTGAGCAGGGCGAACTCGTCGGCGGCCAACGCCAGATTCCAGACTGTTCCCAGCAGCAAGGCGGCAAAAAGCTTGTTGTGCATGATTACGTTCCGGTCAATTTCTCGATCCGGGCGTCAATCGCCGGCAGCAGCACGTTCAGACAGAACTGCTGCATACTGTCAGGGGTATGCTCGGCAATATATTTCAGCTTGAGCAGGTACGGTTCCGGCAATCGCAGGTTGTAAAGCTTGGCCACATCCGGACGCACTCTCGGTTCATTCCAGGGGAGCATCGGCGCGGTAGGTATGGCAATGACCGCCGTTGACACTTCTGGTGTTTTAACGCCAGCGCCCGCGATAAATTTTTCCATAGCATCGGCATCACCGCCAAGGTGCGGTGGACGGCTGCTTAATTTGCCTTCATTCATTAAACACCTCCTGGAAGAACGCGCGTATTTCTTCGCCAGCTTTCGGGTCGCCCGGTTTTAATTCTTCCACGCTTAATCCATCCCGCGCCGCCTTGCGGTAGGCAATTCGATCACGGATCACTGCATGAGCGAGACGCAAATGCGCAAAGTCCGCCAGCAAACTCTGGGCTTCGGCCACCTCGCTCACCGAGGGATTAGTGGAAGCCCGGCTGATGACTACCCAAGCGTGCAGATTCAGATTAAAAACCTGGGCATTTGTCACAAGGTCATCCATTCGTCCCAACGTCCAGATGTCAAACTGTGAGGGCTGGATCGGGATATACACCCGCTCGGCGATCAGGAGCGCCGACCGCAGTTCCGGGGAGTCCCGTCCCCCCGCGTCGATGATCAAATCCTGATAGCGGCGGGCCAGATCGCGCACCTCGGTTGGCAGGCCCTTGCCGAACTTCTGGATGCAGGCCACGCGCGGCGTGACGGTGGTTTCATCACGGGTTTGCGCCCAGTAACTGGCGCTGGCCTGAATGTCGGTATCAATGACCAACACATCGCGGCCTTGCAGCGCCCGCATGGCCGCCAGATTGACCGCCAGCGTGGTTTTGCCGGTCCCGCCCTTCTCTCCGCCGATCAGGATGATGCTCATGTCGGATTGCCTGTGGTATGAAATGGAATTATACGGTATCACACCGTATAGTATGATATGAAATCATACCGTATCATCTCAGGCTGCCGCCCGCGCCCGGTAGCCGTGTTGCGCCCGCCGCTGGGCAACCGCCGCCAGCATCGCCAGCCCCTCGGCGTAAGACGCGCAGGGCCGGTCCCGGACCTGGCCGAGTCGGGTGCCCCGCCGCCCCCAGCCCACCGTGAGCATCCACTCACCCCACAGGTCGGGGTGCAAGCGTGCTTCGTAGTAGCGGGTGCCCTTCTCCCAACGCTGGCGGCTCCATCCCGCCATGATCGGTTCGGTCTCCGGCATTCAGCGTTCCCTCCCGGAAGTATGATACTGTATCATATCATACTATTCTATATGATACCGTATCATATTAAATGGTATGATACCATACCATATTAAACGGTATGAGATAGAATGAAAAACTGAAAAGGCGACATGAACGTGAACGGGAAGAAATGAAGCACGGGCATAAGGTGGCTTGGAAGGGAGGCAAGGATGAATCCCGACAGAAAGATGAAGATCATGAACGACGTCACCCCCATGGAGGCCCACCGGGTCGCCGTAAATGGTGATGGATGATGATAGGAAAAACAGCAGGAAATGCTGGACCCGTCAGTTAAGTATCGGAAAACAGATGGTTTCCGATACTTAATTCAAACCACATGGGACAGACGAATTCCCTGAAGGCGCAGGATAGAAAAAATCCTCGTGCGAAGCTGCTTTAGTCCTTACTTTTTTCAACTTTTTCTCTTCCGGAGCGCCCCATTTCCTCGTCGTGCTTTTGTTGTTCCCTTGCCATTTCTTCTTGATGTTTTTGCTGTTCCCGCTCTTGTTCCCTGCGGAATTTCTGTTCCTCCCTCTCTTCTTCTTCGCGCTGTTTTCTGGCTTCTCGTTCCCGTTCTCGCTGGTTTTTGCTGAATTCTCTCTCTTCCTCTTGCTTCTTTTTCAGCAGTTCCCGTTCTTCCTTCCTCTGTTCCTGGCTTAGTTCGTGGCGTTCCTTTTCGGGACTGTCGGCGTAAGTAGCCGGAGCGAGCAGGGACACCGACAACATTAACGCGGGGATCAGGAGCGATTGTTTGGTCATCGAAAACTACCTCTTGAAGGGATCAATCATTGTGAATGGCCAGCAAAAAGGCCTTCACTTCGGGCGCCCTACGACAGCGGCGCCGGTCATGATCGAACCAGCCACGCCCCTGCGGGAATCCTGTCCCTGCCCTCGGGGCAGCGACCCGGTGGCGGTTGGTGTCCGGGTGGACGGTCCGGGAACCAAAGCCGGCATTCGCCCGGCGGCGGGCGATGGCCGGCCGGGATGCGAGGAAAAGAGGGGTCGTCATCTGCTTCGGAAATCGCTTCCCGCGGGTTGCCGCGCGAAACCGGGTGTTTCCCGTTCCGTGATCGGTCCGGTTCCAGTTCGGTATCCGCCGCGCTGGGCGCGCTCCGCCGAGAGACAATTTCGCTTCCCGAGGGATCGGGCCACCGATGCGACGCCCGTTCCCGGCTGAGCTGTTCGCGGTACGTCGCGGCTTGCGCTTCGGCCAGGCGGCGGCGCTCGGTTTCCTGGGCCAGTCGGTCCTGCAACGTGCGTTGCTCGCGGTCGATGGCGGGCGGAGCCAGATTTTGGCCGGCCGCTTGGCGGGCCGCGCCGCTCAACCAGGCGTTGCGGGCGCGCAGGCTGGCGTCATTGCCCGCCAGCGCATCCGATTTGGCGGCCAGGGCTTGCGCTTGCGGATAGCGGCCCTGCTGGAGGGCGGTTTGCCCCAAATAGTGCCAGATGGCGGCGTTGCGCGGTTCGATGCGCAGTGCGCGCTCCAAGGCGGCCCCGGCCTTATCCAACTGATTGCTCTTGACGTACTGGTCGGCGCTATCAAGCAAGGCTGTAACGGCTTGATTACCCTCGCGGGTGATTTCCGCTGGCGGCAGCTCCACCGGCCGAGGCGGCGGCGTTGGGGCAGCGGGCGCAGGTT
>CALMNY010000009.1 GCA_937872125.1 uncultured Candidatus Competibacteraceae bacterium
GGCGGGCGAAGTCGGGTGGCAGGGTGCGCCGGCTCCAGTCCTCGATATCGAGCTCGGTGAGGGTGGCGGCGTCCAGCCGGAATTGGCGGGCGTTGGTGGAGAAGAGCAGTACGCCGTCCGGCGCCAGCAGTCGCAGCGTCTGCCGGATGAGTTCGACGTGATCCCGCTGCACGTCGAAGGTGGCTTCCAGCCGTTTGGAGTTGGAGAAGGTCGGTGGATCGAGAAAGATCAGGTCGTAGCGGTCGCGCGCCCAGAGCAGCCATTGCCGGCAGTCGGCCTGAATCAGTTCGTGGCGGGTTCCCCGGAAGCCATTCAGATCCAGGTTGCGCCGCGCCCAGTCCAGATAGGTCGCCGACAAATCCACGGTCGTGGTGCGCGCCGCTCCGCCGAGCGCGGCGTGGACGGTGGCGGCGCCGGTATAGCCAAACAGGTTGAGGAAACGCCGCCCGTTCGCCTGTTCCCGCAGCAGGCGCCGGGTGATGCGATGGTCGAGAAACAGGCCGGTGTCGAGATAGTCCGTGAAATTGACCAGCAGGCGGGCCGGCCCCTCACGGACTTCGTGGAAACGGCCCTGCGCCGCCTGCTTCTGGTACTGACTCGCGCCTTTTTGCCGCTGGCGCACCTTGAGAAAAATGTGATCCGGCGGCATCTCCAGCACCGCCGGCAGCGCCGCCAGCACCTGTTCCAGCCGCTCGCGCGCTTTGGTCGGATCCACGGTCGGCGGCGGGGCGTATTCCTGGACGTGCAACCACTGCTCGTAGCGATCAATCGCCACGGCGTACTCCGGTAAGTCAGCATCGTACAGCCGGTAGCAACTGACGCCTTCCCGCTCCGCCCAGCGGCTCAGGTGGCGCAGGTTCTTGCGCAGGCGATTGACGAAGCCTTCAGCGCCGGCAGTCACCGCCCGATCCAGCACGGCGGCGCGGGCGCGACGATCCGCCGCATCCCGATCCACGAAGAATTCCGGCGCGATCTGGAATTGCAGCAGCCGGCATTCCAGCGGGCCGTTGTAGAAGACGTTGGTTTTGACGGCGCGCAATCCCATGCGCTTGCCCTGTTCGGGATTGCCGGCGAACAGCGCCGCCCGCCAGCCGGCGAAGCGGGTTTTCAGCCGGTCGCCGAGTTGGGCGTACAGGTCGCTCAATTCATCCTGCTCGCCCAGCCGTTCGCCGTAGGGCGGATTGGCGATCAGCAGTCCCGGCGGGCCGTGAGGCGGTTCGACGGCGGACCAGTCGCGGCGCTCGATCTGGAGCCGATCCGCCACCCCGGCGCGGCCGGCATTGATCAGCGCCGCGCGCACCGCTTTGGGATCGCGGTCGCTGGCCCGGATGAGCGGAATGCGCGCCCGGCCCGCATCGCGCCGCTCCCGCGCTTCGGCCAGCAGCCGGTTCCACAGCGCGGGGACGTGTCCCAGCCAGCCGCTGAAGCCCCAGCGTTCGCGCAGCAAACCGGGCGCTTGGTCGCCGGCGATCCAGGCGGCTTCAATCGCCAAAGTTCCAGAGCCGCACAACGGGTCGAGCAGGGGACCGCCAGCGGCGGCGATGGCTGGCCAGCCGGCTTTCAGCAACAGGGCGGCGGCCAGCGTCTCTTTCAGCGGCGCGGTTACGGTCGCTTCACGGTAGCCGCGCCGGTGCAGGCTGTCGCCGGACAGATCGAGACTGATGGCAACCTGACCGTCGCGCCAGCGGGCGTGAATGCGCAGGTCCGGCTGGCGCGCGTCCACACTGGGCCGCCGACCACAACGCGCCCGGAAGCGATCCACGATGGCGTCTTTGACTCGCTGCGCGCCGTAGTGGCTGTGGTCAATGCCGGGGCCGCCGCCGCTGAATTCGACGCTCAGGGTCCCGGTCGGACTCAGATGGTCTTCCCAGGGCAGCTCGTGGAGGCCGGCGTACAGCGCATTGGCGTCGGCGGCGGCAAATTCGGCCAGTGGCAGCAGCACCCGGCTGGCGGTGCGTGACCACAGGCAGGCGCGATAGGCCAGTTCCAGCGGACCCTGGAACGCGATGCCGCCGCGCACGGTCCGGACCGCCGTCGCGCCCAGATCGGTCAGTTCCGCCGCCAGCAGCGGTTCTATCCCAGCCGGAGCGGTGGCGATAAAGCGGTGTTCATCCATTGGCTACTCCTCGATGGCGACCTGAACCAGCGTTGGTTGCAGCAGGCGCTGCACTTCGGTCGGAGCCAGCCCGACCAGAAAACCGCGTTTGCCGCCGTTGATGTAGATACGCGGCAGGTCGAGGATACTGGCTTCCAGATAGACCGGCATGGCTTTGCGGGTTCCGAACGGTGAGGTGCCACCGACCAGGTAGCCGGTATGCTTGTTGGCGACGGCCGGGTCGCAAGGCGTAACAGTCTTGACTCCGCGCCGCCGCGCCAACTCTCTGGTGGAGACCTTGCGGTCGCCGTGCATCAGTACGATCAGAGGTTGTTTGCGCTCGTCTTCCATGATCAGGGTCTTGATCACGCTGTGCTCATCCACCCCCAAACACTGGGCGCTGTGGGCGGTTCCCCCATGCTCTTCGTAGGGGTAGAGGTGACCCGTAAAAGCACTGTTGTTTTCTCGCAACAGACGAATGGCAGGGGTCATTGGGAATTTTTCTTTGCTCATAAATACCTTAGTAAATTACTCGTGGTTAATTTGTCTTTTTGATAATGAGTTGTTAATAAGATAATGATTATTATTTTTTTAATAAAAGTTTCTGTAGCAATGAAATGGTCTTTTCAATAAGTATATTCTCAATCAATGCTTTTTCTGAAATTGCATTTTATCGGTCTCTGATCCATTGGTATCTCTAATTTGTTGTAATAAGAATAATGGATGGATTGGACAAAAAAATGCAAAGGTGCTTTTGTTGTTAAATGGCAAAAGGGTATTGGTACAACTGATTCTTGATTTGAGAAACTCGGTTTCGTTAGAGTTCAGTAAACTCAAATGGCTGGTGGGAGGATATCCAGAACATGCGAACCGATGTAACGCTGCAACCAGACGGCACCGTACATGATAACGAGGAGAAGCGGCCTGATTCAGGCCGGCGTGGGTTTCTAAAGTGGGTCGCCGGTGGCGTCGGCGCTTTGGCCCTGGCGCCAGATCTGCTGAAAGCAGCGGTTCTGAGCGAACGTTACCTTCTGTTTTATAATCCTAACACTGGCGAGAATATCCGTCAGGTGTACTGGACGCCGCGCGATGGCTATATCCGCGAGTCCGTAAGCGCGATCAGTTGGGCCTTGCGCGACCATCACAACGATCAGGTCAAGCTGTTCGATCCAAACGTGCTGGATCAGCTTTACGCCGTGCAGTTGCAACTGGGCCTGGGCCGGCCGCTCAACGTGATCAGCGGCTATCGGTCGCCATCTACCAATTGGCGGTTGGCCGAAGGCAGCAGAAGAGTGGCGCGCCACAGCTACCACATGCAGGCCATGGCGCTTGATATTCGGGTGCCGGGTGGACGGGTGTCCGATCTCTACCGGGCGGCCCGTGGGTTGGGCGCGGGCGGAGTGGGCTACTATCCTCGTTCCAACTTCGTCCACATTGACAGCGGCCCGGTGCGCTACTGGAGCTGAGCAGGCGCAGGATTGCGCACCAAAAAGGGCGGCCAGGCCGCCCTTTTTTATTGCCCAAATCGGTTCGCTTAGAACAGTAACCGGGGCAGGAACAGGCTGATGCCGGGAATGTAGGTGATGATGATCAGGAAGCTCAGCATCACCATCAGCCACGGCGTAGCCGCTTTCACTACTTCCCACAGCGGCATGCCGGTCACGCCGGAAGTGACGAACAGATTCAGGCCCACCGGTGGCGTGATCATGCCGATTTCCATGTTCACCGTCATGATGATGCCCAGGTGGATCGGGTCAATGCCGAGCTGGGTGGCGATGGGAAAGAAAATCGGCGCCAGGATCAGCAGGATCGAGGACGGTTCCATGAAGTTGCCGGCGATCAGCAGGATGATGTTGACCACGATCAGGAACTGCCAGGGCGCCAGCCCCCAGCCGACGATGGTTTCCGCCATGGTCTGGGGAATGCGCTCGGTGGTTAGCACGTGGGCGAACAGCATGGCGTTGGCGATGATGAACAGCAGCATCACCGTGACCTTGCCCGCCTCGGCGAACACATGCGGTATTTGGCTCCAGCCCATGTCCTTGTGGATAAACAGGGCGACGATGAAGGCGTAGACCGCAGCGACGGCGGCAGCCTCGGTCGCAGTGAAAATGCCGCCGTAAATCCCGCCCATCACTACGAAGATCAGTCCCAGGCCCCAGATGGCGTCCCGGGCCGCGATGAGCAGCTCCCGGAATGAGGCGCGCGGCTGGGTCGGAATCTTGAACCGGTGCGCGCTGAAAAAGATCGCGAGCATCAGCATCAGACCCAGCAGCAGGCCGGGGATGACGCCTGCCATGAACAACTGGCCGACCGAGGTTTCAGTGGCGGCAGCGTACACCACCATCACGATGGACGGCGGGATCAGGATGCCCAGGGTGCCGGCGTTGCAGATAATGCCGGCGGCGTATTTCTGCGGATAGCCGGATTTGACCATGGCGCTGATGACGATGGAGCCGATGGCGGCTACTGTCGCCGGTGAGGAGCCGGACACCGCCGCGAACAACATGCAGGCCAGCACCGAGGCCATGGCCAGGCCGCCCCGGAGATGGCCAACGGCGGCGATGGCGAAGCGGATCAACCGGCGGGCCACGCCGCCGGTGGTCAGAAACGCCGAGGCCAGAATGAAGAACGGGATCGCCAGCAGGGTGTAGTGCTCCATGGTGTCGAACAGCTTGAGCGACATGGAGGCCAGCGAGTCGTTAGTGAAAAACAGGATGGTCAGGGTGCTGGCCAGACCCAGGGAGAAGGCGATCGGCACGCCCATCAGCAGGAACAGAAACAACAGACTGAACAGGAACAGGGACGTCATGGCGCTTTCTCCTGACGAGGCTGGCCCGCGCCCGGATGCAACGTTTCGAATGTTTCGACGGCCTCGATCGCCTCGCGCGCCTCGTCGGCCAGCCGCAAGCCTTCCTGTTCGCCGGTCACGGTGCGCCAAGCCACTTGCAACAGCCGGAGCAGCGCCAGCGCCAGGCCCAGCGGCAGCATGATGAAGGGAATCCAGCGCGGGATCGGCAAATCCTGGGCTTCGATGCCGATGGAATAGAGCTTGTAGACGTAGCCAACGGCGCCAACCAGCAGGATGATGCAGTAGGCGCAGCAGCACAGCACGGCCAGCAGGCCAACGATACGGCGCACGTGATGCGGGAACTGACGCACCACGATATCAATGCCGATGTGAGCGCCGACCTTGATGCCATAGGCAACGCCGAACAGGACCAGCCAGGCAAACAGGTACGTCGTCAATTCCAGCGCCCAGCCGAAGCCGGTCTCGAACACGTAGCGGGCGACGACCTGGCTGAAGGTGATGAGTGTCATCAGCGCCAGCAACAGGGCGATGAAACCCTCCTCCAGATGATGAACAATGCGGATCAGCATGGGAGACTCTCCGAACGGAAGCGGCAAACCCTCCCGCGCCGGTCGCAGGGGAGGGTCTGGTCGAAAGGAGGAGGGAATTACGGCTTGTTGGCCGCCTTGGCGGCTTCGACGATGTCCTTGCCGATCTTGTCGGTGAACTTGTCGTAGACGGGCTTCATGGCGGCCTGCCAGGCCGTGCGCTGTTCGGCCGTAAACGGGAGAATCTCGGTCTTGCCGGAATCCTTGATCTTCTGGCGGTCGCCGTCGTTGAGCGCGGTAGACGACTTGTTGACCTCGACCGTGACCTCGGCCAGGATTTTTTCCAGCGTCTCGCGCACATCGGCGGGCAAATCGCTCCAGAACTTGGCGTTGGTCACCACCATGTAGCCCAGATAACCGTGATTGGATTCGGTGAAGTAGGGCTGCACTTCAAAGAACTTCTGCGAATAGGCGTTCGACCAGGGGTTTTCCGCGCCATCCACCACGCCGGTTTCCAGCGCCTGGTAGACTTCGGCGAACGCCAGCTTCTGGGGGATGCCGCCCACCGCCTTGAACTGGGCTTCGAGGATGTCCGAGGCCTGGATGCGGAATTTCAGGCCCTTGGCGTCCGCCGGCAGCCGCAGCGGCTTCTTGGCCGAGAACTGCTTCATGCCATTGTCCCAGTACGCCAGCCCGGTCAGCCCCTTTTTGGTCAGCGAGTTGAGGATGCTCTTGCCCGTCGCGCTGTTGTGGAAGCGGTGTACCGCCGCGATGTCGTCGAACAGGAACGGCAGATCGAACACCTGGATCTGGTTGGTGTAGCGGTCGAACTTGGACAGCGAGGGGGCGATGAGCTGGACGTCGTTCAGCAGTAACGCCTCCATTTCCTTGCCGTCCCCGAACAACTGGGAATTGGGAAACACCTCCACCTTCACCTTGCCGGGCAGGCGTTCCTCGGCCAGTTTCTTGAACATCAGGGCGCCTTGACCCTTGGGGGTGCTGTCGGCGACCACGTGCGAGAACTTGATCGTGACTTCGGCCTGGGCCGCGCCAGTCAACAGGGCCAGTGCGGCGCCGGCGAGGAGGGCCTGAACGGTTGATTTTCTGCGCATAAGGCGATGTCTCCTTTGGGGTCTGGTTATGGTGGACTGAAGCAGAGGCCAGTCCATGAGCGAGGTCAACGGTTATGGATGCCGGGCCTTGACCTTAAGGATAGATGACGCGGTTGTGAATGCGCGCAAGACGCAGCACGATGATTGTTGCGCCTTGCGGTGGGCGGGGCGGGATTAGTTACGGATGCCGGTTCCCCGGTGCAACAGCCACAGACTGCAGCCGAACAGGACGGCGATCAGCAGCAGAATGAGGGCGAGAGCCAGGTAAATGTTGATGTCCGACACGCCGAGGATGCCGAAGCGAAAGGCGTTGACCATGTACAGGATGGGGTTGAACAGCGAGGCGTCCTGCCAGAACGGCGGCAGCATGTGAATGGAATAAAAAATGCCGCCGAAATAGGTGAGCGGCGTCAGCACGACCGTGGGGATCAGGGAAATATCATCGAAGTTCTTGGCGAAGATGCCGTTGATCAACCCGGCCAGGGCAAACAGCACCGAAGTCAGGACGATCACCACCAGGGTGAGCAGAGGGTGTTGCCAGTGCAGATCGGCGAAGAACAGCGAGACCACCGTGACCACGAGGCCCACCATCAGGCCCCGCGCCGCGCCACCGCCGACGAAGCCCACCACGATGATGGTGTTAGGCAGGGGCGAGATCAGCATTTCCTCGATGTGGCGCTGGAACTTGGAACCAAAGAACGACGACACCACGTTGGAATAGGCGTTGGTGATCACTGCCATCATGATCAGCCCCGGTGCGATGTACTGGGTGTAGGTTAATCCATCCATCGTCCCCAGTCGGGCGCCAATCAGATTGCCGAAGATGATGAAGTACAACGTTGTGGTAATCGCCGGCGGCAGCAGGGTTTGAATCCAGATGCGCAGGAAACGCAGGATTTCCTTGGTCAGGATGGTCTGGAGGGCAATGGCTTGAGTGCGGAGGTTCATCGCGGCGAGGTGGCTCGGAAGCAGGAGTTTGGCGCGTTCATCGCTCAGGCGGTGGCTTCGTTTTTGTCTACCAGTTGCAGGAACAATTCCTCCAGCCGATTGACCTTGTTGCGCAGGCTGGCGACCGCGATGCCACGCGCCGACAACTGCGCGAACAGGGCGTTGAGGCCCTGTTCCCTGGTGACATCCGCTTCCAGTGTGAGTTCATCCAGCCGGCGCAGCGGATAACCGGGGATTTCCGGTAAGCTGGCGAGCGGCTGACGCAGATTGAGGACGAAGGTTTCCAGGTGCAGCCGGCCCAGCAGGGTCTGCATCCGGGTATTCTCGATAATGTCGCCCCGGTCAATGATGGCGATGTGCCGGCACAGCGTTTCCGCTTCTTCCAGATAGTGCGTGGTCAGAATGATGGTGACGCCCTGGGCGTTGATTTCACGCAGGAAATCCCACATCGAGCGGCGGATTTCGATGTCCACCCCGGCGGTTGGTTCGTCGAGAATCAGTAGTTTCGGCTGGTGGATCAGCGCGCGGGCGATCATCAGCCGCCGCTTCATGCCGCCGGACAACTGGCGGGCCATCCCCAGCCGTTTCTCCCACAGGCCGAGTTGCTTGAGATAGGTTTCGGCCCGTTGCCAGGCCAGCGTCCGGGGAATGCCGTAATAGCCGGCCTGATTGACCACGATCTCGCCCACCGGCTCGAACTGGTTGAAGTTGAACTCCTGCGGCACCAGGCCGATGCAGGATTTGGCAGCGTTCAACTCGCGGTCAAGGTCATGGCCGAACACCTGCACCGTGCCGCCGGTCTTGCGCACCAGCGAGCAGACAATGCTAATGGTGGTGGATTTGCCAGCGCCGTTGGGGCCGAGCAGGGCGAAGAATTCGCCTTCCGCCACCTCCAAATCAATGCCGCGCAGGGCTTCCAGACCGTTAGCGTAGGTTTTGCGCAGGTTGCGGAGGACCAGGGCGGGGGTGGAGATGCCGGTGACGCGCTGGGGCGGAGGGTGGGT
>CALMNY010000010.1 GCA_937872125.1 uncultured Candidatus Competibacteraceae bacterium
CGCACCACCGCGCCGCTGACCTCCCCGTCGGGGACGAAGAACAAGCCATCCCCGGGCTTCGGGGTGAGATCCGCGCCGCGGTAGATCGCCTCGTCCACCACCTCCACCGCCACCGCGTGGCTCACCAGCAGCGCGGCCTGGGTGACGACGGCGAGTTCCGCCCCGGTGTGCCGGTTAATCAGCGCGTAGCGGGCGCAGAACACCGTCTCCCCGCTCTCGTCCAAAACCGCGGCGTCGTAGCCGGTCACGTTCACCGGCCCGTACAGGCGCAGCCCCAGGTCCGCCTCGTGCAGCAGAGAGGGCCGCGCCCAGGACGGCAGCCCCTCGGGCGCGACCACGCCGTACACCCGCGCCCCGGCATGCGCCGCCATCCACGTCAGCGGGTTGACCGCCGGGTCAAACGGCGCGTCCAGCGCCACCAGGGTGAGCCGCCCGGCGGCCAGGTCCGCCGCGCGCGGCCAGGTGGCGGGAGCGGCGCTCACGCCGGCCGGTCCCGGGACTGCGCCCTGCACCGTGAGGTCGGCGGCATCCGCGCCATAGTGCGGATAAGCGGCCTTGACCAACCGGTGGGGATGCAGGGCGGCTTCGTCATCATGCGGCCGGGGGAGAGTGTCCATCAGCGCCTCCAGGGAAAAAGGGGTAACAAGCTACGGTGAGGGATTACCAGTGATAAAAAAACAGTCTAACAGAAAAAGGTCGGTAATGGCTGGCAATAAACAAAAAAACGCCGAGCGCCTAGTCATTGGCGGCGGCCGGCCAGCGGGCATACGCCGGGAGGTGCGGATAGCGCTGGGCGCAGGTCGCCAGATGGGCCGCCGCCCGCCGCGGGTGGCCGGCCAGGAGTTCATCCAGGGCGCAGGCGCGGGCGAGGGCGATCCGTCCCAGGGCGCGCGTGGCGGCGACATAGCCCGGCGGCTGGGTGGGAAAGAGCTGGCGCGCCCGCCGCACCGGCTGGTCATAGCCGGCCTGCCAGAACGCGGACAGTTCATCGGCGGACAGGCCCGCCAGCAGCGGCGGCGGCAACGGCAGGTAGGGGAAGTTGGGGCAGGGCATGGGCATCTCCGGTGTCAGGGGGCATCCCACACGGGGTGCAAGCGGGCGGGGGGGGTACGTGCCCCGCGCCCGCCGGGGCGGTCTCAGGCGGCCGCCGGCGTCAGGTGGAAGACGCCACGCTCGTCCACGCGCAGGGTGACGGTGCGCCCGCGCAGGTGGTTCCCCAGGTAGTCGGCCGTCCGATTGAGCACCGTGCTCAGCGCGGCGAGCGGGTCGTCGCGCTGGCAGGCGATGAACGCCCGGAAGCGCTGCGTCTCGTTGTCTTCCAGGTATTCATTGCCTTCAAAGTCGCTGGCCTGCGTCACCACCGCGCCGGTGGCCTCGCCGCGCGGCACGATGAACAGCCCCTCCGGCTCCTCCGCCGTGAAGGCGGCGCGCAGGGCGGCGGGCGCGTCCACCCCCGCCAGCGGGGTGTCCGGGTCCAGCCGGGTGTCCGGGCTGACCAGCAGCGCATCGCTGTCCACCACCGCCACCTCCGCGCCGGTGACGCGGTCCACGATGGCGTAGCGGGCGCAGAACGCCACCGCGTACGTCGCGTACAGGTTGTCGGGGTCATAGCTGTCCACGGCCACCGGCCCGTACAGGCGCAGGGCCAGATCCGTCTCCTGCCGCAAGTAGGGCCGCGCCCAGGACGGCAGCAGGTAGGGCGCGCGCACCCCGAGCACGGTCGCGCCGGCATGGGCGGCCATCCACGACAGAGGGTTGCTCGCGTAGTAAAAAACCGCGCTGAGATCCACCAGCGTCACCCGCCCGGCCGCCAGATCCGCCGCGTCCAGCCAGGTGGCGCTGTCCGCCGTCCGGCCGGCGGGGCCGGGACCAAACCCCTGCGCGACGACCTCCGCCCAGTTCTCGCGCGGGTAGGCGGCCTTGCACAGCAGGCGCGGGTGCAGCACGTGGACGTCGGTCAACAGCGCCAGCAGGTCTTTCCGCTCGTCCTCGGGCGCGTTCAGCCCGCCGCGCGCCGCCGCCGCGCCCCGGTCAGGCAACAGGCGGGCCAGGAACTCCGCTTCCGGCAGCGCGCGCTTGAGCGCCGCCACCTGGGCCACCAGCACCGCGTAGACCGCCGCTGTGATCCGCGCCAGACACGCCTCGTGATCGTAGAGCCGCTCCCGATCCGGCCAGCGCGGGCGAAACGCCGTCGCGTCCAGATGCACGATCGCCCCGCCGGGGGCAGGGTGGCCCACCGGCAGCCCGTGCAGGTAGAGGGTGGGCTCGCGGCGCAGCAGGCCGTCGAGATCGACGGGCGCGCCGTGCGGATCGTCCCAGCCCGGCAGATGGATGTCGCCAAGGGCATGGCCGCTGCACGGCAACTGCGCGCGGGCGTCGGGGCGGAGGAGGGGCTGGCCGTTGAGCAGCACCGGCAGCGGAAAGCCCCGCGCATAGCGCTCCAGGGCGGTCTGCAACAGGGCGCGGGACGACCGCAGGCCGCGCAGGGTGAGGAGGGTGCCGGTGGGCGGGGTTGCGGCGGTCTGGATGGGGATGGGCGCGCCGGCAAGAAGGTCGGCGGTGGCGGCGTCGATCACCCGCCCCCGCGAGGCGGCCCGCAGGTGCTCGCAGGCATAGAGGGCGGCGAGAAAGCCGACGCCGAACGGGGCCTCGCGGGTGACGATCTCCAGATCCCAGCCGGAGCGGGCCAGGCAGAACAGGGTGTCGAAATCGCCGAGCCCGCACCCATCGTCACGCACCTCCAGATCGAGGCGGCCGCTGGCGGCATCGGTGACGAAGGTGAAGTCCACCTGGCTGGCCCCGGAGCGCCGGGCATTCTGCGCCAGTTCGGCGAGAAAGGTCGCGGAGCTGGAAAAGGCCCCCTCCAGCGCGTGCAGCAGGCGGGCATTGTCAAAGGTGATGCGGGTGGTGTCCATGGCGGCCTCTCGGGCAAGGGTGGTCATCAGGTGGGAACGCGCGTCAGTCGCGACAGGAAATAGTCTAGCAAAAAAGGTCGGTAATGACAAACAAAAAAAGCAGGGAGGGGCGCAACGCCGGCGGCCAGGACCGGGATGTGCGTGACTGGTGGGGGTGGAACGGCCAGGGGGCAGACGGGGAAGAGGAACCCCCTCCCCGTCCACGCCGGCGCTCAGGATGCGCGGTGTACCGCGGTGCGGCCGGCGTCCCGGCCGCACCGCCAGGAGGCGGTCGCGAACAACCGCTCCAGCGCCCCCGGCGCGGGCACGGTATAGCCATCGCGGATGGCCTCCTCAAGCGCCGCTTCCGCGGTGGCGTGGGTGGAGTGGGTAAAAAAGCCCTGCTCGTCGAAGGCGCTGTAGCGGTACCTCCCGGGGCGGGAGGCGTCGGCCAGGATTAACACATAGCGCGCGGACTGTGCCTGTTGCGCCTCGATACCCAGCGCGGTGCCGCCATTGGCCGCCAGTAACGCCTGCTTGGCCTGGCGCTGGCGGGCTTCCCGGCCCTCGCGCCGCACCCGCGCCAGCGCCCGATAAACGTCGGGCTCCGGCCACTGGGGGTGGTCGCCGTCGCGGGCGGGCAGAAAATCGAACACCTCCAGGGCGCTGTCACCGACGAACCGCTCGGCGGTGGCGATGACCGCATCCAGGTCCAGGAGGGGCGGGGGCGGAACCGGGGGCGGTCGCCGCGCCGGCTGCCGGGGGGTGAGTGGCGTCATCGCCGGCGAGCGGGAGCGCCCCACCGCCGCGGCCTAGGGCGGCTGGCGCGCCGCCGCTTCCGCCGCTTCCGCGGCGCGGCTGGCGGCCACGATGCGCTTCAGCGTCGCCACGCTCACCCCGCCAAAGGCCGCTGCCGCCGCCAGGGCTGCCGCGCTGGGCGGGGGGCGGGGGCTCTCCGGGGGGGCCTCCTGCGGGAGGCGGGCGCCCAGCCTCGCCGCGTGGCGGGCGGCCGCGGACGGCGCGCGGGCCGGGTCGGCGAGGGTGCGCGCGTAAGTGGGCAAGCGCTGGTAGAGCGCCAGGCACTGGTCGAGGTGCGCGGCGACCCCGGCCAGATCGCCCTCGGCGCGGCACTCCAGGGCGCCGGCGCGGGCGAGGGCGAACCGGCGCAAGGTCCGGGTCGCGGCGACATAGCCGGGTGGCCGGGTGGGAAACAACTCGACGGCGAAACGCCGGGCATCGCGCTCGGCCCGCTGCCAGAAGGCGACGAGGGCGCGGGCGTCCCATCCCGCCAGCAGCGGCGGCAGCGCGTCCGGGGTGACGTCCGGGTGCGGGACGGCCGGCAACGGCACGCCGGCGGCGGTGCAAAAGCGCGTGGTCCAGGGCTGCTGCGCGGCGATATGCTCCGCCAGGGGTAACGCCAGTTCAAAGCTCACCGTGCGCTGGTCGGTGAAGACCAGGCGCAACTGGTCCCCGTGAAGGGTGTAGCCGGCGACCTCCGCCCAGGACCGGGCGGGGGGGAGGGTGATCGTGTTCTGGGTATACGCCAGGTAGGTGCTCTGCACGCGCACGGTTTCCCCGGCGGGCGCGGCGGGGGGGGAGGGGGCGGGCGGGGTCGGGGAGCAGGCGGCGGGAAGGGGAACGTCCATGACAACTCTCCTCGGCAGGTTCAGGGTGAATGGCCCGCGGCGCGACACCGGCGGGGGCGGCCTAGACTTCCGTGCCCGGCAGGCGCGCGCCGGTGTCCGGGTCGAGAATGCGCGTCTCGTCCGGGAACTTGATCTCGATGTCCGCGAGGTCAATGTAGTTCAGCTCGAATGGCAGCTCGGACCCGTCCTTGAGGGTCAGGAACAGCGTGCCATATTTCACGCGGTAATGCGCCACGTCCGCCCAGGTCAGCGGCGCGGGCAGGGTGATCGTGGTCCGCACCGCGGCGGTATAGCGGGTCTCGACGGTCACGGTCCGACCGCCGTAGACGGCGGCCGGCAGACGCGGACTGAGGGTGGGGTTCGACATCAGCAGTCTCCAAAAAAAAGGGGGGTAAGAGCCCGCCATCCGTCCCGGCGGCGGGCGCGGACTACTCGTCGTCCCCGGCCAGGGGGGCGAACGTCCCCGGTTGCAGGATGCGCGTAGTATCGGGCCGCTTGTAATCGAGGGTATCCATGTCGAGATCGTCGAGTGCAAAAGTGAGTTCCCGGTCGTCGGTCAGGACGGCATGCAGCACGCCCCATTTGACCCAAAAGCGCTTGACGTCCGCCCAGGTCAGCGGCGCGGGCAGGGTGATTTCGGTATTGATATAGGCGGTGTAGGCGGTCTCGACCAGCACGGTTTGGCCGGCGGGGGCGTCAGCGGGCGAGGGGGCGGGGAGGGCGTCGGTCATGAGGGGTCTCCCGAAAGGACAGGACGCATTTTGGGGCCATGGGATGGACCGGGGGTCTCAGTGGTCACGCGGCGCGACCGCGGGCAACCGGGCGGCCCCGCAGTCAGCCGCCGGCACCTGCCCGGCGGCGCCCGGCGGTGGCGTCCAGGCGACCACCCGCATCCCCTCGGGACAATGGCTATCCAGCGCGTGGACCGCCGGGGCCTTGACCGGAAAGCGCAGCACCCGGCCATCGTGCAGCGCGACCTGCAACATATCCGCGACCATGTCGTAATCGGCGACATCGTCCGGCCAGGTTACCCCGGCGGGAAGCACGATCACGGTCTGCGCGGCCGCGGCGTAATAGGTTTCGATCAGCACGTGGCAATACATGGCAATGCGCCTCCGCTCAAGCCGGGCGCCGCCCGGCAGGCCCGTCCGCCAGCAAGTCGGCGGCGATCGCCGCGAGATCGTAGCCGCGCGCTTTCACCCGCTCGCGCACCTCCTTGATCAACGCCGCGCGGTCGCGGCGCGCGCGCCGCGGGGGGCGGGAGAGGGGGGTTGGCGCGGGGGCGGTCTGACGGTGCATATCAAGGTCTCCTCGGGTAAGGGTGGGGTCGGTCAGGCACGCGCCACCCCGGGCGCGCGTCACGGGCAGGGGCGCCTAGCGCTCGGCGAGCACCGCCTCGGTCTCGCCATCCAGCACCGTGATGTTGTCCGGGTCTTTCATCATCTCGATCGCCACCGGGTACTCCAGGGAGCGACCATCGCGTAGGGCCAGCCACAGTTGGCCATGCTTGACCCCATAGTCGGCGACGTCCGCCCAGGTCAGCGCGTCGGGCAGGTCGATCTCGGTCAGCGCGGTGCCGGTGTGAATCGTGTCAAAGACAAGGCGTGTGCCCATGGTCTGGCTCTCCGGTGGTGGTGATGATGGGAAATAGCTTAGCAATAAAATGTCGGTAATGGCAAGCAAAAAAGCAAAATAAATTAAACACTTCTGCCTGTATACTGTGCATTTAGCCGTCTGCATGTTGCCCTATGGCCCGCTTGCGTGGCGCGGGACATGGCGCGTGAATTGGCCAATGCATCCCGCATCGGCGCGCGCCAGCGTCGGGACGACGCAGGGTAAAGCTTCGCGCGGGTTGCCACCGCCACGCCGCTGCTCTACGCTAGCGCGGTGGCCCGCGCCCGCCGGTGCCGGGCGCGGGCGTGGCGGCGCATTGCCCACCCCGCCTCTGGCGATTCCACGCTGGATCACCCCGACTCCTCGTCCTCTCTGAGGGACTTTGTGCCTGGCCTCGCGCCGGGCATTTTTTTGCCCGCGCCCACCCCTGGCCGTGGGGTTAGCCGGCGCGGCGGCACCGGGACGACAGGGTCAGACCCCAGCGCCGCCACCGCGTAAGGCGCCGACCTGCGCGCTGCCCATGGCCGCGGAAGAGGACCGGCAAGCGTGGCGCTCGGGGTGAAGAAGCGCACGACAGCCGAGCGGAATACGGCCGGCATATCCGCACGGGATGCGATGTGCTATTTGCACGATAACGACAGGTGTCGTACAGTAGATATCAGGCCACGCCAACCCGTGCCCGCGTTATCGACGACCCCGGCGTTCCCCGTTTCGCGCCGGGGGTTCCTCCGCAGCCCCCCCAGGCCGCGGTCTGGGTTGGCGCGGCCGTCCCCTGTGACGGCCTGGCCCCCTGTTTTGCCCCGTGGGCGGCCGCGCGCTGCCGGCGGCGGTCACCGGCCCTTCTCACCACCCTCTCGTGGTAATTTTCTTGCCCGACATCCCCTGTCGGGCTTTTTTTTGGGCCCGGCCCGCCCCCCCGCGACCCGCACCCGGTGTGCCGGCTGCGCGCCCGGCCGCGGGCGCGGCGTTAGACCCAGGCGCGGGCCGCCACCGTGAGGTCGTCGCTGGCGCGCACCCGCGCCCGCTTCCGCGGTCGTTCCAGGCGGCGCCCTTCGCGCACCACCCGGTGCAGGACGGTGCCCTGACCGCGGTCATCGACACGTTTCGCCCCCGCGTCCCGTTCGCTCGCGGTCGCCGCGGAAGTGCAGTGGGCGGCGCCGACGGACGCCCCTGGCGAGCCCCCGTGGTGGGTGAAGGGAAGGCGGGTCACCGGCGCCGCGGCGCCGTGGTCGTCCGCGGTGGATCAGGCGCTTGACGCCGGTGGCCAGCAGCGCGCCAGGTCCGGGCCCGCGGCGCCGGGCTCAGAACCAGGCCCGGCCACACCAGGCGGGGGTGGCGTCGGCGCGCGCGGCCGGCGCCCAGTCAGGGGGGACGGCAACGTCCCCGGGGCGGGGTGTCAGCGCCGCCAGATGAAAGCCGGCGATATCGAGGGTGGGTCCGGCGCGGCCACGGAGAAAGTCCGCCGCCCAGGCTTCGCCCCGGGCGCGGTGCGCCGCCGTGAAGGGGTCGTCGGCGTCGGGTACGACCCGCCGGCTGCCGGGGTTCCGCGCCGCCGGGCTCAGGTCCGTCCAGCCCCACTGGCCAACCAGGGCCGGGGCGGGCGCGGCCGGCGCCCGGTCGGGACGGGGCAGGACCAGGGTGTAGCGCCCGACTTGGGTTCGGCCGTGGTACGGATCGTCGGCATCCACGCGAAAGACCGCCGCCGCCGGCCCCCCCGACAGCGCGTCCGCTCCCCCACTCCACGAGGCGCAT
>CALMNY010000011.1 GCA_937872125.1 uncultured Candidatus Competibacteraceae bacterium
CAGCCTGGTTTACCTTCGTGCTAGTGGAAATTTTGATGGGCAAGAGTTGGCCAATCTGTTCCCGCGCCATGTTTTCGATGAGCTTGCTAACCATCAACCGTTCATCATGCTTGATGAGCAGCGCGCCGAGCACCTGAAGTCGAGGGTTGATTCGGCGGATTTTAGCGATGTGCTTCATCAAGTCGGTTACGCCGTACATGCCGTACTGAGAGCCGGATTCCACCGGTATAATCAGATGCGTAGCGGACGCTAGAGCATTACTGGTCAGCAGTTTTAGGCTGGGAGGGCAGTCGATCAAGATGATGTCATAAAGTCCATCGAGCGGTTGTAGCTTCGCCCGGAGCTCTTCCGAAGGTCTTGGTGTGGTATCTCTCAATTCATCTTCCGTTCTGCCCAATGTCAGCGATCCGTAGATTAGCGATACACCCTCGATGTTGGTATCCTCATGAATGGCAAGGGGTAGCTTTTCAAGCTCGGAAAGTAGTAACTCCGCACAAGTGATTGGAATCTCACTTGGGTGCATTTTACCCAAGTGAAGGCTTGCATTAGCCTGAGGATCTACGTCAACTACAAGGACCGATAAACCCATCCTGGAAAATTCCGCAGCCAGATTCACCACGGTAGTTGTTTTGCCGCAACCACCCTTATGGTTGGCCACTGCGATAATCTTGGTTTCTTTTTGCGGTCCCATAAGCATCGAGAAGAATTATTTACGTGTTCGAATAATCACAAATGCGGGGAGTCTTGCTAGAACAGCATGTAGCAAGTTGCTACGCATCCGCCAGTAGCTCTCACGATATGTAGCAAGTTGCTACATGCGGTGAGCCTAGCTTGGCTTACTCCATCATAGATAATATTACTTGCAAATGGTATAGATCAATCAATAAGTTGTGGTCGTTATTGGCGTCAACCGGGGCTTTGGCCTGGAAACCTCCCACCAAATAGCCGGGCGCGGCATCCAGGGAATGCTCACCAGCCGCGACCCAACTAAGAGGCTATCAAAAAACTGAATATTATTAAATCAATGGGTTATGTGTAGGAGCGGTCTTGGCCGCGATTGCTGACCCTCATATCACGGCCAAGACCGCTCCTACAATCAACACGTTAGTTTTTAGATAGCTTGTTGGGAACTTGCACCCATCAAGTTTACGACCTCACCCGCCCCGCTTCGCGCTCGATCCCCGCTCGATCAGTTCCCCGCGCATGACCACGCGGCGCACCGACTGGGCCGAGTGCGCGATCCGCTGCAACAGCAGTTCGATAGCGGCTTGGCCGAGGTCGTAGGTTGGCTGGGAGATCACGGTGATGCCCGGTTCCACCAGCCGGGTCCAGGGGAGGTTATCGAAGCCGGCCAGCGCGATTTGTTGGGGAAACCGCAACCGGGCTTCCTGCAAGGCTTCGGTCAGTCCCAGCAAGATGATGCCGTTGCTGGCCACCAGCGCGTCGGGCAACGGTCGGCCACTCACCAGTTCAGTCGCAGCGGTGCGGGCGGCATCAACTGTTGCCGGCACCCCTTTGGCCAGCGTTTCCAGCCCATGAGTGGCCATGGCGGTGATGTAGCCCTCATGCCGTTGCCGGCCGGTGGCGCTGGTCACGCCATAGATAAACACAATCCGCCGGTGGCCCCGTTCGATCAGATGCGCGGTCAGGCGATAGGCTGAATCCACATTATCCAGCACCACCGCATCGGCGGCGGTCTCACGGTCGCAGCGGTCCACCAGCACCACCGGAAATGGGTAATCGCTCGCGCGAAACCGGGCCAGCGTCGGCAGCGTGGGCGACAGGATCACCCCGCTGACGTTTTCATCCCGCATTAGGTCCAGATACAGCGCCTCCTTCTCCGGGTCTTCGTCGGCGTTGCACAGAATCACCCGCATCCGATGCTGATAAGCCATGTCCTCAACGGCGCGGCTGATCTCGGTAAAGAACGGATTGCGAATGTCCGACACGATCAGGCCGATGGTGTCGGTGCGGCGCGAGCGCAACCGTCGTGCCGCCAGGTCGGGCCGATAATCCAGCGCCTGGACCGCATCCAGCACCCGCTGGCGGGTCGCTTCGCTCACCCCCGTGTGGCCTGCCATCACCCGCGACACCGACGCCACCGAGACTCCTGCCTGTCTGGCGACATCCTTGATCTGAGCCATTTCTGTTCCTCCTCACCCTGTAAAAAGTAAACGATTACAAGCATTATCGCACGATGATAACGCACATGTAGACGATAAAAAAATTTTTTATGAGGAGTTATTGACAATTATTTTGTAAACGATTACAAATATGCCTCGTGAATCGGTTATCTAAAGACAAAATTTTCTTGCGAAAACGATTACTACTGCTGACCCCCAACCCGGTACACCCAGTCACGAGGATTCAACCCATGAACAAAACCGCTCTCTCCCTGGCCGTAGTCGCCGCGCTGACTGCCCCGTTCGCCGCCCAGGCCGACACGATCCTGTTCGGCGAGGCCCGGCTCTCGGTGGATTACATCGACAACCATATCCAAGGCGAGGATTCCTACTGGGACGTGGTTGATGACGGCTCCAAACTGGGCGTCAAGGGCACCGAGGATCTGGGGGGCGGCCTGAGCGCCTTGTATCAGTGGGAATTCAGCGTTGACATGACCGAGGGCGGCAATTTTGGCGGCACCAACCAGAAATTCGCCGGACTCAAGGGCGGTTTCGGCACCCTGACCTTCGGCACCCAGGATTCGCCGTACTGGAAAGTGCTCAACGTGATCGATGTCTGGAACAGTTCCAAGGTGCTCAACGGCTCGACCTACTTGGGCGGCGCGGTCACCGGCGAAACCGGCGTGAATGGCGCTCTGTCCACCCTGCCCAACAACATTGATTACCAGACGCCGATCTTCAACGGCTTCAGCGCCGAGGCGATGCTGGTGTTGGACGGCGCGGCGGACACGGTGCTGGGGACTCCGAACATCTCGGACAGCGTCGACATCTGGAGCGTGAACGTCAAGTACAACCAGGGGCCGTACTTCGCCGGATTGACCTATATTCAGCTCGAAGGCGACAGCAATGTGAACCTCGGCGGCGGGCAGACCGCCGATCTCGATCTGGCCAACTGGGGCCTCGGTCTGGGGTATAAGACCAATCAGTGGCTGGTCGGCCTGATTTACCAGCAGGGCGATTTCAATGACGTGAACTTCGACCGCAAAATCAAGGTGAACGGCGTGCCGCTCGCCACCGGCGACGACGCCCAGAGCTGGTACCTCACCGGCCAGTACGCCTTCGGCAACAACACCGTCCGGGCCGCCTATGGTCAGACCGACACCGGCATCAACGGCGAGGACACCATTGATAACTGGCGGCTTGGCTATCAGTACAACTTCAGCAAACGGACCTTGATTTGGGCCGAGTACAGCGGCCGCGACGCCGACACTGCTCTCTACGACGACCAGGACGTTATTTCCATCGGCACTCGGCACTACTTCTAAGTTGAGCGCCGCGGCTTGAAAGCCCGGAGCACGGGCATCGCCCCCCGCGCTCCGGGAATACCGCATCCCTCATTAGCCACTTCGTTGCAAGGGTATCGTGGCATGAACCTGCATGACGCGCATTCAGCGCTTGGCCTTAAACACTCCGGCGATACCCTGATCTCCGCCAAAGTCTGTTCACGCTGCCAGCAGCGCGTGACCGAGTATCGGTTCATCGCCCGCGACGGTTTCTCCATCGCTACCTACCACTGCGCGGAGCACGGCGATGTCGTTCCCGCGTATGGCGTCGGCGCGCGGGACAACCCTCGTACTCACTGACTCCTAAAAACCACCCACGTCGAGGTGCGAACTCTGATGAAAATAGCACCCTCTGTCTTGATCCGGGCCGGCTTGCTCAGTCTGGCCCTTGGCGCGACGACGGCGTCGGCTGAATGTAATCCAGACTACAGCGGCGTCACCCTGGATGTGGGGACCCGCACCCGTCCATTCATCGCCAGCGCCATCGAACTAGCCGCCAAGGGCTGGGAAAAGCAGACCTGCGGCAAGGTCAACATTCTGGAATTTCCGGTCGATCAGCTTTACCAGACCTATCTCACCGCCCTGGTCGCGGGCGAGGGCAAGTTCGACGTCATCACCTTTGGCCCGTTCTATACGCCGGACTTCGCCCCCTATCTGGCGGACATGCCCGCCACGATGCGCGGGACCGACGCCTGGAACGACATCCTGCCGGTCTACCGCGACCGGCTGATGGTGTGGAATGGTCGCTATCTCACGCAAACCATCGACGGCGACCAGCACATTCTGTACTACCGGCGGGACCTGTTCGCCAATCCCCAGGAACAGCAGCGGTTCAAGGAGCAGTACGGCTACGACCTGGCCCCACCGGCGACCTGGGAGCAGTACTACCAAATCGCCGAATTCTTCAACCGGCCCACGGCGAATCTGTGGGGTACGGCGGAGGCGTATCGGCGCGGCGGCGAGCAGTTCTGGTACTTCTTCACCCACGCCGCCGCCTACACCCATCATCCGAAGCTGCCGGGTTCGATGTTCTTCGACCCCGACACCATGGACGCCCAGATCAACAATCCCGGCTGGGTCAAGGCGCTGGAGGATTACCTCAACGGCCTCAACGTCGCCCCACCGGGCGCGCTGGGGTTCACTTCGGCGGACATTCACAACATCTTCGCCGGCGGTTCGGTGGCGATGAACTTTGACTGGGGCGATACCGGCGTCAACGCCGCCGACCCCAAGACCAGCCTGATCCCCGGCAAGGTCGGCACGGCCCTGCTGCCCGGCTCGAAGCGGGTCTGGAACTACAAGACCCAGCAGTGGGACAGCTTCCCGGCAATCAGCCGCGCGCCGTTTTTGGCCTTCGGCGGCTGGCAGGCGGCGGTGCCCGCCAACAGCAACCACAGCGAAGCGGCCTGGAATTTCATCGCCTGGCTGGCCAGTCCTGACGTCAGTGGCGAAGCAGTCGTCACCCCGCAAGCAGGCATCAATCCCTATCGCCACAGCCATTTCAATCAGGATCGTTGGCTCAAGCTGTTCACGCCCGAGGAAGCCAAGCAGTACCTGGACGCGCAACTCA
>CALMNY010000012.1 GCA_937872125.1 uncultured Candidatus Competibacteraceae bacterium
TGCAGCACCTTGATCGGCGCCTTGAACATCTCGACGAATTCCATCAGGCCGCGATTGGCGCGGCACAAGGCGCCGGAGAAGCTGTAGGCGTCCGGGTCGTTCTGGGCGAAATGCTCCAACTGGCGGATGTCCACCTTGCCGACCAGCGAGGAAATGTCCTGGTTGTTCTCGTCGCCCGGCTCGGTCTTGGCCACGGCGATCTGGTGCAACACCGACGGCCACAGCTTGACCACCCGGAACTGGGTGATGTCGCCGTTGAATTCGCGCAGCCGCTTGGCCGCCCACGGCGACATGATGTAGCGCAGGTAACGGCGCGGGATGCCGTAGTCCTCTTCCAGAATCGGGCCGTCTTCGTCAGGATTGAACAGCCCCAGCGGCGATTCAAACACCGGCGAGCCTTCGATGGCGTAGAACGGCACCTTCTCCATCAACTGCTTGAGCCGTTCGGCCAGCGACGATTTGCCGCCACCCACCGGACCCAGCAGGTAGAGAATCTGTTTCTTCTCCTCCAGCCCTTGGGCGGCATGGCGCAGATAGGACACGATCTGCTCGATGGCGTCCTCCATCCCGTGAAATTCCTCGAACGCCGGATAAATCTTGAGCAATTTGTTCTGGAAGATGCGCGACAGCCGGGGGTCGTTGCGGGTGTCCACCATCTCCGGTTCGCCGATGGCTTTCAGCAACCGCTCGGCGGCGCTGGCGTAAATCAGCGGATCTTTCTTGCACAGGTCCAGGTATTCCTGGAGCGAAAGATTCTCTTCGCGGCTCGCTTCGTAGCGCGACAGATAGCGTTTAAAAATCGTCATGGTCATAACCTCTCTGTAGTCGCGGAAGCGCGGCGGCTTCCGGGGGCAAACCGGGCAGGGCAAACCCTGGCGAATTTTCCGTCCATCCGTGCGTCATCCCGGCTTGGCCGTGGCTCGGCAGATGCGTTCGAGGGAAGTTTAAGCAATTAACAGACCAATCCTCATATCGAGCGACGGCGGCCGGGGTTTGATCTAAAGTTCCGTGGAAATCGTGAAATCAATCTGTTGCAAGGTGATGGGCCGCTCGGCCAGAAATCCGGCTGAGCCAGTAGACCCCTGACCGGCTCATGGATTCGGGATGCGTTACCGCTGATGGAGCGGCGGTTCGCACCAATCCGGTGCAACGCACCCATCTTGAGCGTAGTACTTCAGAAATGGGTTACAAGCGTTGATAGACCACGGCCAGTGGCGGCGGTTCAAACCCTGGCATCCGGGGTGGTTGGGTAGCAACGGCTTTGTTGCTACCATGCAAGCGCGCCACTGAACAAGCGCCAGGGTTAAGCATGAAAATTGTCAGCGACTGGTTTCAACGGCTGTTCAACGATCCCCAAGCGGTTATTCTGACCGTCGTATTGGTGCTCGTTACCGGCATCATCCTGGTCATGGGACAGGATCTGGCACCGGTCTTGGCAAGCCTGGTCATCGCCTATCTGTTGGAGGGCGTCGTACAACTGTTGCAGCGCCGAGCGCATTTGCCGCGCTTGATGGCGGCCATACTCGTGTTTGTGCTGTTCATCGCCTTCGTACTTTTCGTGCTGCTGGGATTGTTGCCGATGCTCTCTCGGCAATTGACCCAACTGGTGCAACAGTTGCCAAACATGATCATCAAGGGCCAGCAAATGCTGCTTAACCTGCCCGCGATATACCCGGAATTCATCACCGAAGCACAGGTGCTCGAGGTCATCAACGTGATCCGGGCCGAAATCGCCACCTGGGGCCAGAAGGCGCTGTCCTGGTCGCTGGCAGCGGGCATGGGCTTTATCACCATCGCCATCTATCTGGTGCTGGTGCCACTGCTGGTGTTTTTCTTTTTGAAGGATAAGGACTTGCTCCTGAACTGGTTGCGCGGCTTCATGCCGCACGATCACACCCTGGCGCAGCAGGTCTGGCGCGAAGTGGACCGCCAGATGGGTAATTATGTGCGCGGCAAGTTTCTGGAAATCCTGGTGGTCTGGGTGGCGACCTATATGGCGTTCGCCTACATGAGCCTGCAATTCGCCATGCTGCTGGCCCTGATGGTGGGGCTATCAGTCATCGTGCCCTATATCGGGGCGGTGGTGGTGACGGTGCCGGTGGCGCTGGTCGCGTTCTTTCAGTGGGGCTGGAGTTCGGAGTTTCTGTGGCTGCTGGGCGTCTATCTGATCGTCCAGGGGCTGGATGGCAATGTGCTGGTGCCGCTGCTGTTTTCCGAGGTGGTGGACCTGCATCCCATCGCCATTATTACAGCGGTGCTGGTGTTCGGCGGGCTGTGGGGATTCTGGGGGGTATTCTTCGCCATCCCACTGGCGACCGTGGTGCAGTCCATTCTCAAGGCATGGCCGCGCCCGACGCTGGCGGTGGGGTAGAGGGGGGCGCCAGCCTCGCTGGTTTGGCGCGGAGGGTATCCTCTGGCCACAGACGAAAATATACTTAGCACCTTAGTAAATTGAGCTTTTCACGTTCCGAAAAAGATTATATTATTTTTTTATGTTCAACAAGATGGCGAGATCGGGTAAATCGATATGATTCGTATCAATTTTACTGATGCTGATATCCAAAAATTGCGCTATGAACGCTATCATCATCCACATCCTCGTGCTCAACAGAAAGCTGAAGCACTTTTAATGAAGAGTTGTGGCTTTAAACATAAGGATATTTGTAAATTTATGGGTAT
>CALMNY010000013.1 GCA_937872125.1 uncultured Candidatus Competibacteraceae bacterium
ACACCGCGCCCCGCTCTCGCAGGTTATCCACCACGAAGCGGTTATGAACCACCTCGTGGCGCACGTAGATCGGCGCGCCGAACAGGTCCAGCGCCCGTTCGACGATGCCGATGGCCCGATCCACGCCGGCGCAAAAGCCACGGGGATTGGCGAGATGGATATGGACGCTCATGCGGGTCTCATAGTGGACAGTGGACAGTCAGGCGGGGGGATCTTTCAGGCTGCTTGCGTTCCGGGACCACAGGCTTTCCAGCACCAGCAGCACGGCGCCGATGGTGATGGCCGAATCGGCGATGTTGAAGGCCGGCCAGTACCAGCGATCATAATAAAGCTGGATGAAATCAATGACCTGCCCCAGCCAGGCCCGGTCTATCAGGTTGCCGACCGCCCCGCCCAGAATCAAGGCCAGCGCTGCCGCCAGCCATTTCTCTCCCGGTTTGAGCCGTCCCAGCCAGACGATCAGGCCAATGCTGACCGCCGTGCCCAGGCTCAGGAAGAACCAGCGTTGCCAGCCACCGGCGCCAGCCAGAAAGCTGAACGCGGCGCCGGTGTTGTAGGTCAGCATCAGGTTAAACGAGGGCAGCACTGGCACCGGCTCGTGCATGGTCAGAAAGGTCTCGGCGAGGAATTTGGTGGCCTGATCGAGGACGATCACCAGGACGCTGAGCCAGAGCCATTTTTTCAACATCGCAAGTCCCAATTCATCAAGAGACAGGATTCCCACTGTCAGGCAAACCGCCGCGCTTCCCCGGCCCCAAACGCATTGTCCACGCAGCGCCCGCAGAGTTCCGGGTGCTCGGCGTTCGTACCCACATCCTCGCGGTGGTGCCAGCAGCGCACGCACTTGGTATGGGCGCAGGGTGACACCCGAATCGCCAGCGGCTGGCCGTTGACCTGGACTTCGACCGCGTCTTCTGGCTTGGCGGCCAGCGGTTGTACGCGGGCGTAGGAGGTGATGAAGAAGAAGCGCAGTTCATCGCCGATCCGGTTCAAATCCGCCGCCAGGTCGCCATCACCGTACAGCTCCACTTCCGCGTCCAGCCCGGAACCGATGCCGCCCGCAACCCGCAGCTTCTCCAGTTCCTTGCTGACCGCCTCGCGCACCGCGATCAGCCGGTCCCAGTAGGCGGCGTTGAGCGATTCATCGTCGCCGACCGCGAACAGCCCGGTATACCAGGTGGTCAGGAAGACTGACGGCCCGCGCTCGCCGGGCAGGTTCCGCCAGATTTCCTCGGCGGTGAAGCTCAGGATCGGGGCCAGCCAGCGGGTCATCGCTTCCAGGATGTGATACATCGCGGTCTGCGCCGAGCGGCGGGCGACGCTGTCGCGCCCGGTGGTGTACTGCCGATCCTTGATGATGTCCAGATACAGGCTGCCCAGGTCCACCGAACAGAAGTTGTGAATCTTCTGGTAGATCAGGTGGAACAGATACTGGTCGTAAGCCTCCAGAATCTCCTCCTGCAAGCGGCGGGTGCGATCCACCGCCCAGCGGTCCAGCGCCAGCATCCGCTCCGGCGGCGCCAGGTCACAGGCGGGATCGAAGCCGTTGAGATTGGCCAGCAGGAAGCGGGCGGTGTTGCGCATCCGCCGGTAGGAGTCGGCCATCCGCTTGAGAATCTCGTCGGAAACGCCCATCTCGCCGCGATAGTCGGTCGCCGCCACCCACAACCGCAGCACGTCGGCCCCCAGCGAACTCACTACCTTCTGCGGCGCGATCACGTTGCCCAGCGACTTGGACATTTTGCGGCCCTGGGCGTCCACGGTGAAGCCGTGGGTCAGCAAGCCCTTGTACGGCGCGACGCCGCGCATCGCCACCGAAGCCAGCAATGAGGACTGGAACCAGCCGCGATGCTGGTCGGAGCCTTCCAGATACAGTTCCGCCGGGAAATGCAGATCGGGGCGGCGATCCAGCACCGAGAGATGCGTCGTGCCGGAGTCGAACCAGACATCCAGAGTGTCGGTCACCTTGTCGTAATGCGCCGCATCCGCGCCCAGCAGTTCCGCCGGGTCGAGTTCAAACCAGGCGTCAATGCCGCCCTGTTCGATGCGCTGGGCCGCCTGTTCCATCAATTCCAGGGTATTCGGATGCAGTTCGCCGGTTTGCTGGTGGGTGAACAGCGCAATGGGTACGCCCCAGTAGCGTTGCCGGGACACGCACCAGTCCGGGCGGTTGGTCACCATGCCCTGAATCCGCGCCTCGCCCCAGTCCGGGGTGAAGCGGAGCTTTTTGATCTCGGTCAGGGCCTGGGCGCGCAGGGGGTGCGGATGATCCATGCCGATGAACCATTGCGCGGTGGCGCGGAAGATCACCGGGGTCTTGTGCCGCCAGCAGTGGGGATAGCTGTGCTTCAGGCTGGCGACCCGCAGCAGGTTCCCGTGGACCTTCAGCGTATCAATCACCCGTTCGTTGGCGGCGAACACGTGCAGCCCGGCGAACAGCGGCGTATCAGGCAGGAAGCGGCCATCTGGCCCGACCGGGTTGTCCACCGGCAGGCCATAGCGCGAACCGACCACGTAGTCTTCCTGGCCGTGAGCCGGGGCGGTGTGGACCGCGCCGGTGCCGGCGTCGGTGGTGACGTGATCGCCGAGGATGACCGGCACTTCCCGGTCGTAAAACGGATGGCGCAGGGCCAGCCGTTCCAGTTCGGCGCCCGGCCCGTAGGCGATAACTCGGTAATCTTCGACCTGCCAGCGGGCCAGCGAGTCCTTCAGCAGCGGCTCGGCGACCACCAGCCGTTCCTGGCCCCGGTCAGTCTCGACTTGTACGACCACGTATTCCAGCCCCGGATTGACCGCTACCGCCTGGTTGGCCGGCAGGGTCCACGGCGTGGTGGTCCAGATCACCACGGCCAGCGGTCCCTTGCCTTCGTGGCCCTCGACATGATGCAGCCGGGCCATCAGCGCCTCGGGGTCCACCACCGCGAAACGCACGTCAATCGCCAGCGAGTCGCGGTCCTCGTACTCGACCTCGGCCTCGGCCAGCGCCGACCCGCAATCAATGCACCAGTACACCGGCTTGGAGCCACGGTACAAATGGCCGTTGGCGATGATCCGCGCCAGCGACCGCACGATGTCGGCCTCGGCACGGAAGTCCATGGTCAGATACGGCTTCTCCCAGTCGCCCAGCACGCCCAGCCGCTGAAAATCGGCGCTCTGGCTGGCGATCTGCTCGGCGGCGAACGCCCGGCAGGCGGTGCGGAACTGGCGGGCGTCCACCTTGACCCCGACCTTGCCCAGCTTCTTTTCCACCACCTGCTCGATGGGCAGGCCGTGGCAGTCCCAGCCCGGCACGTAGGGCGCGTCGAAGCCGCTCAGGGTCCGGGCTTTGACGATGATGTCCTTGAGCACCTTGTTGACGGCGTGGCCGATGTGAATCGTCCCATTGGCGTAGGGCGGACCGTCGTGCAACACGAATCGGGGCCGCCCGGCGAATTCGATGCGCTGGCGCTGGTACAAGTCCAGTTCCCGCCAGTAACGCAGCAGCTCCGGCTCGCGCTTGGCGAGATCGGCCTTCATCGGAAAGGCGGTCTGGGGAAGGTTGAGGGT
>CALMNY010000014.1 GCA_937872125.1 uncultured Candidatus Competibacteraceae bacterium
CCAGAACCCGTTCCGGCGCTCCCTTGACGTAAATGACGCCGTGACCGTAGTGGTCGTGATGCAAAGTAGCCATGAACTTGCCGGCGACCCCAAGGCGATAACAGCTTCTGAGCTACCATCGCCCGATCGATTGCTTCCTCGAAAAATCCTGGCGTCGAGTATGCGGTTCCCAACCGCTGCACCGGCCGCACCGAAAAACCATAAATGTCACATATTAACTACGCAGGTTTTTGCCATGAATCCATCTGGCCAGCAACGCCGTGCGTTTCCTGCGCCTGCCGTTCTTCATCTCCGCCTGGGCCTATTCCTTCCCCCTGGCCGCCCTGACGCTCGCCACGCTGGTCATGTACGCGCGCCTGCCTAATCCCGTCTTTGCGCTACTCGGGTTCGGGCTGCTGGCGCTGCTCTCGCTGGTGGTGGCGGCGCTGGCGGTGCGGACTTTGATCGCGGTCTGGCGCCGTCAACTGTGCGTACCGGAGTGACCATGACGCTCGCCAGCCTGCCCATCCATCGCAGCGCGGCGGTCGTCGCACGATCCATAGGAAGAACCGCTCTGGGTGGCCTGTTGGCCAGCCTGTTGCTGGTCTGGCTAGCGGCGGTCCAGGCCGCGCCAGCAACGCCGGAACCAACGTGGGTCACCCGGACCGCGACCGGCGAGCCGCGCATCGCGCTTTATTTCTTCTGGACCCATACCTGCCCGCACTGCCGGCAGGCGCGGCCCTTCGTCGAGGCGCTGCCGGCTGAATATCCCTGGCTGGAGCTTCACAGCCATGACATCAGCCGGGACATGGCCGCTGGCCTGCTCTATACCCGGCTGGCCGAGGCGCTGGGTCAGCCGGCCAGTTCGGTGCCCGCCCTGCTGTTCTGCGGGACAATGCAGGTCGGCTTCGACCGCCAAGAGACCACCGGCCAGGCGCTGCGCCGGCAACTGGAGAACTGCTACCAGCGTCATACACAGCCAACATCGAATGCATCGTCCAACGCTGAACTGGCCCCGACCGCTCGCACCGCCGAACCGCCGCTGAACCTGCCCCTGGTCGGCGCGGTGGATCCCGCCGCCCTCTCGCTGCCGGCGCTGACCCTGGTACTGGCCGGGCTGGACGCCTTCAACCCCTGCGCCTTCTTCGTGCTGCTGTTCCTGCTCAGCCTGCTGGTCCACGCCCGCAACCGGGCGAGAATGCTGCTGATCGGTGGGGTGTTCGTGTTTTTCTCGGGCGCGATCTACTTTGTGTTCATGGCCGCCTGGCTCAATCTGTTCCTGCTGCTGGGGGAACTGCGGTTCGTCACTTTGCTGGCGGGGCTGCTGGCGGTGGTCATGGGCGGGCTGAACATCAAGGACTATTTCGCCTTCCGGCAGGGTCCGTCGCTGAGCATTCCCGAAGCGGCCAAGCCCGGCCTGTTCAAGCGGATGCGGGGACTGGTGAGCGGCGAGCGCCTGCCGGCGTTGCTGGCCGGCACGGTGGCCCTGGCCATCGTCGCCAACAGCTACGAATTGCTTTGCACCGCCGGCTTTCCGATGGTTTACACCCGCACCCTGACCCTGCATCAACTCTCCACTGGCGCCTACTATTTCTATCTGCTGGCCTACAACCTGATCTACGTATTGCCGCTGCTGGCTATCGTGCTGGTCTTCGCCTGGACGCTGGGCGCGCGCAAATTGCAGGAGCGGGAAGGTCGGTTGTTGAAGCTGCTGTCGGGAACGATGATGGCCGGCCTGGGGGTGCTGCTGCTGCTCTATCCCGAGGGATTGAGCGAGGTGTGGGTATCTCTCGGCGTCATCGCCGGCGCGCTGGCGCTGACTGGGCTGGCCGCGCGGGTGGAGAAACGCTACTTTTCCAGCAATAACGGGACTTGACCAAATCTGAAAGGTAAATCATGACCCCTACCCGGTCCTGTTCAGTTTATATTCGCATCTCTCCCTGGATTACCGCAATCCTGGGTTTCACTTTCACTCTCTGGGCCTTTTATCCGGGATATATGAGTTATGATTCAGCCGACCAATGGTTTCAGGCCCGGCATAACGCCTTTAATACTCTCCATCCACCGGCAATGGCAATGCTATGGCAGTTAACAGACCATATATTACCTGGGCCTGGTGGAATGCTGATAGTGCAATCCCTGTTGCACTGGGTATCTTTAGCCATACTTA
>CALMNY010000015.1 GCA_937872125.1 uncultured Candidatus Competibacteraceae bacterium
CTTCCAGAAAACCGGGCGGCGTGCGGCGGGACGTGGTCAAGGTCCAGTGGATCGCAGGGTCGGCGGCGACAATCGCCGTGATGGCTTGGCACAAGGCGGCGTCATCCCAGCCGAAGTGCGCCGATGGGCCACCGATTAAAAACAAGCCTTGTTGGGGATCGAGCGTAGCCGAGGGTTGAATGCGGTTCAGCGCCCCGCGCGTAGCGAGCACATTCGGGCGGGAGGGCGGTGCATCGTGTTCCGGGATCAGGCAGAGATCGAACAACCCCAGCGGCAGGCTGGGGCGCATCAACACCACAATCTTGCCGCCCCGGATTCGACGGGCCGCCAACAACGATAGGTGAGTGCGATGACCGGCGCCCAGCAATAAGTCCGGTGCCGGCCATTCATTCCAGCCAAGTTGGCGCCCCAGCGATAGACCCTTGAGCGCAGCGAAGGGCGGCAACGGCTCCAGCGTGATGACCTCGACCGGACGCAGGCGGGCCAAGGCTTCGGCCAGGCCCCGGGTCTGATTGTCATGCCCGGCCTTGCCGTCGCTGAACCGCCAGACGACGAGCGGCATCGCCGGAGATTCCGCCCGCGCCTGGAAAACCGGTCAATTCACCAGCACGAAATCCGCTCCGCAATACGGGCATTTGGCCTTGCCGGTGGCTTCGATGGGCAAATAGACCTTGGGATGGGAATTCCACACCGACATGTCCGGCATCGGGCAGGACACCGGCAATTCGGCGCGGCTGACTTCATAGGTCTTCCGAGCGTTGGGCACGGCCTTGGCGGGAACAGCGGCGGCAACGGCGGCCATGGAACGATTCTCCTGATTTATTATGATGATGGGATCTGTCAGTAACTCAAACCAGCGTCAGCCACTCGGGATAAGCCTCGCGGCGACCGTGAACCTGATCGAAATACAGCGCTTGCAGGCGTTGGGTGATCGGGCCGCGCCGACCCGCACCGATGGCGCGGCCGTCTACCTCGCGGATCGGGGTCACTTCGGCGGCGGTGCCGGTAAAGAACGCTTCGTCGGCAATGTACACCTCATCGCGGGTGATGCGCTTTTCCTTCAGCGGAATCCCCAGGTCGGCGGCGAACCGCAGGATGGTGTCGCGGGTGATGCCTTCTAACGCCGAGGTCAGGTCCGGCGTATAAATCACCCCATCGCGGACGATGAAGATGTTTTCGCCGCTGCCTTCGGAGACATAACCCTCGGTATCCAGCAGCATGGCCTCATCGTAGCCGTCGCGCAGGGCGTCGGCCAGCGCCAGCATCGAATTCATGTAATTGCCGTTGGCTTTGGCCTTGCACATCGTGACATTGACGTGGTGGCGGCTGAACGAGGAGGTGCGGATGCGGATGCCGCGCTCCAGATTCTCCGCGCCCAGATAGGCACCCCATTCCCAGGCGGCGACGATGATATGAACCTTCAGGTTATCGGCGCGCAGGCCCATGCCTTCAGAGCCGTAGAACGCCATCGGACGGATGTAGGCGCTGGCCAGGTTGTTGGCGCTGACCGCCTGCCGGCAGGCTTCGTTGATTTCATCCTTGCTGTACGGCATCGCCATGCCGACGATGTGGGCGGAACGAAACAGCCGGTCGGTGTGGGCCTGAAGTCGGAAAATGGCGGTGCCCCGGTCGGTGGCGTAGGCGCGAACGCCCTCGAAGACCCCCATGCCATAGTGCAGGGTGTGGGTCAGAACATGGGTGTTGGCTTCGCGCCAAGGGGTCAGTTCACCGTCGTACCAGATCAGACCATCACGGTCGGCCATCGACATAATCAGTATCTCCTCATTTACGAATTTCAATCCTTACGCTCTAGGGGACAGGCGGTCCGTCGCCTTCCATCAGCCGCTGCCAGACGCGGATCACGCCTTTGCGCTCGTCCTCCGCCTCATCCACCGGAATCCAGGCCGGCTGTTCTTGCAGCTTGAGCCGATGGATGCGCCGGCGCAGTCCCCGGTAGGCGTTGCGCAACCGGGCGGCATCAGCGATGGACAGGATGCCGAAACGCTCCAGCCCGTCAAGCTGCCGGATATTGTCAGGATAGATCAGCAAATCCGGATAACGGTGCGCGTTCGCCAGAATTTTATATTGCACCACAAATTCAATATCGGCGATACCACCCCGGCCCTGCTTGAGATCGAAGACCTCGGCGGTGCTCGCGTCGAGTTCGGCGCGCATCCGTTCGCGCATGTCGCGGACTTCCTGGCGCAGCGTGGCGGGATCACGCTCGCGTCCCAGCACCGCGCGGCGGATGGTTTGGAATCGTTCGACCAGCGCCGCCGGCCCCGCCACCACTCGTGTTCGCGTCAGCGCCTGATGCTCCCAAGTCCAGGCCTGATGGTGCTGATATTCCGCGAACGCCTCGAACGAACTGACCAGCAAGCCGGCGCGACCGCTGGGCCGCAACCGGGTATCCACCTCGTACAGATCGCCGGCCCCGGTGCGGGTGGTCAGCCAGTAGATAATGCGCTGCACCAGTCGGGCGAAGAAGGTGGGATTGTCAATCGAGCGCGGCCCGACGGTGAATTGCCGGTCACCGGCGCTGTCGTGCAAAAAAACCAGGTCCAGATCGGAGCCATAGTTGAGTTCGATGCCGCCCAGCTTGCCGTAGGCAACCATGACAAAGCTAGCGTCCCGCTCCACCCTCTCCACCACGCAGCGGGGTTGACCGAATTTCGGCAGCAGATCGGCCCAGGCCAGTTCCAGCACTTTGCGCAACAGGATTTCGGCGATTTCGGTCAGATGATCGCTGACGATCATCAACGGCATGGCCCCGCTGACATCGGCGGCGGCCACCCGCAGCACCTGGGTCTGCTTGAAATAGCGCAGGGCGTTCAACCGCTCTTCGGGATCGTCCGCCGGCGCCCGCGCCAGTTGCAGGTCCAGTTCCGCCGCCAGGCGCGGACGATCCAGCGGCGCATACAGCACGGCGGGATTGAGCAGATCGTCCAGCAACAGGGGATAGCGGGCCAGATGTGCGCCGATCCAACTGCTGGCGGCGCACAGCTTGACCAGATGCTCCAGGGTATGCGGATGGTCGGCCAGCAGCGCCAGATACACCGAGCGGCGGGCGACGGCTTCCAGCAGATTCAGCACCCGCTCCAGGGTCGGGGTCGGTTCCGGCGCGGCGGCGACCGCCCGCAACACCGGTGGCAACAACCCGTCCAGCCGCTCGCGCCCGCGCGGGCTCATCGTCCGGTAACTAAAGCCGTTCTTCAGCGCCCGCAGCCGGCTCCAGGCTAGCGCCGGCGGCTCGAACCCGTGGTCGGCCAATATGGGCAGCGCCGTTTCCTCATCCAGATCATTCCGCCACAGGTCCGCCAGCGCGGTTTCGCCCGCCTCGCCTTCGGACGCCGCCGTCGGCCCGCCGAATACCTGAGCGAACTGCTGGCTGACGGCTTCGACATGGCGGACCAGTTCCAGGGTGAACGCACCCCAGCCAGGCTGGCCCATGGTGAACGCCAGCCGCAGTTTCGCCCGTTCATCGTCAGGCAGGTTGTGGGTCTGCTGATCGGCCCAGGCTTGCAGGCGGTTCTCGACCCGGCGCAGGAAGTCGTAGGCCTGCTTGAGGCTGTCCACTGCGGATTCCGGCATTCGGCCGCTGGCGGCCAAATGATCCAGCACCCGCAGGATGCTGCGTTCGCGCAGCGCCGGATCGCGCCCGCCGTAGATGAGTTGGAACGCCTGGCCGATGAATTCGATCTCGCGGATGCCACCTGGCCCCAACTTGATGTTGCGCCGCATCCCCTTGCGTTCCATCTCTTGGGAGATCAGGGCCTTCATGTCGCGCAGGGATTCGAACGCGCTGTAATCCAGATAGCGGCGGTAGACGAAGGGCCGCAGCCCGTCCAGCAGTCGTTCCCCCGCCGCCCGGTCGCCGGCGATGACCCGCGCCTTGATCATGGCGTAGCGTTCCCA
>CALMNY010000016.1 GCA_937872125.1 uncultured Candidatus Competibacteraceae bacterium
TTCACCAGATCATCGCGGTGCCGGCGGAGCGCTACATCGGCAACGAGGATGCGCGTGGCGGGTTCGGGGCGCTGCAATATCCTGACGTACTGGGCCAGGTCTACAACCAGATCGTTGATACCGGCAGCTTTGATCCGAAACATCCGCCGTTCTTCCTGCTGCACTCCGATGGCGACAATCATGGCGGCGGCGCCGACAGTTATTACAACCACAACACCGGGCAACTGGTGCAGTGGTTGCAGGGCGATCCGCGCTTTGAGTTGACCACGGTTCACGACTATCTGGATCGCTTCCCACCCGATCCCGCCCAGGCGGCGCATATCGAACCGGGTTCCTGGAGCGGAGCGGACAACGGCGATCCACAGTTCATGAAGTGGTTCAGCCGCTACGATCAGCCCTACTCGCCCGACCTCAATTCCTGGGCGGTACTGACCGCGTTCCAGAACGTGGTGCATACGCTGGAAGACGCCATGCCTGGCAAGCCGTGGCTGGACGACATCAACCGGCTCATGCTGACCGCCGAGACCAGTTGCTACTGGTACTGGACCGGCCAACACGTCTGGGATCAGCAGGTCACCAACGCCGCCAACGCCGGTTATGGCATGGTCAAAAGCCAGGTGGATGCGCTGCTGGCAGCGGGCAAGGATCGCACTGGTCCGACCATTTTCGCGCCGTGGGTCACACCGGAAAATCCGGGCGGCAAACGCTGGGGTCAGGGCTGTTTACTCGACGCGCCGCGCGAGGGCACGGTGCATACCTTCGTCCATGACATCAGCGGTCTGAAAAAGGTAACGCTGGTGCTGCGCGCCGCTTCGGGTGAAACCCGCGTGGCGATGACCGATAACGGGCCGTATCCGTCACAAACCGGCGCAGCCATCACCGCGCACTACTTCACCGCCAAACTGCCGGTCGGCGCGGGCGATGTGCGCTATTACATCGAGGCCGAGGACGGCAAAGGCAACGTCGCGCGGGGGGCGTTGGAGCGGGTGTATTTAGCGTGAACTTGCAGTGGCCCGGATCGGTTGCGGATTCTGACGGAGCGCCAGCCGGGCCACTTCATTCTGGAACAGCCGCAGACACAGGCCCTGATGACCATGGGGCTGCTCAGGCAGGATGACAAAAAAACCAATGAGAATGAATTCCTGATTGACACCCAAGCGATAGATTGCCTGGCTCCCGCCAGCGCCCTGCACCGGAAAATTTGGTCACAACCCGCCTGATCCAGCCAAGTGGTCAGGCATCTGGCAGATGACGCCCACGGTAATATCATCCCCACTCCCCTGCTGGGAGGCTTCGTTCAGCCAGTGCTTGAGATTGGACTGGACCGGTTCGATGCCTTCATCGCGGATCATCTCCCACAGGTCCCGCGCCACCTGCTGAAAGCCGGCTTCGTCGCGATAGGAATTCGCGTAGCCGTCGGTCGCGGCCAGAATCAGCGCCGGCGGGGCGCCGGCCAAAGCCTGAAATTTGACCCGCACCTCATTCCACGCCTTGGCGGAGCACAGCGAGGTGGTTTCGTTGGCGATCAGCCGTTCATCCTTGGCCAACGGCCGTTCGACTTCGCCGCTGGCGGAGACGGTGAGAAGGTCGCCGTCGCCCAGTTGCAGGTAGACGATGAAGGTTGGCGCGACGATGACCGCCAGCAAGGTAGAGCCGTAGGCGAGATAGGGATTGGCTTCGATCTGGCGGCGGCTGGCGGGATCGAGGGCTTCCAGTTCCGCCAGGGCGAACGGCCGGCGATCCAGCGACCGGTCCACCCGCTCGCGCCAGCGCCGCGTCAGTTCCCGTGGCAACTGCTCCTCGGCCCAGCGTTTCCTTTGCGATGCGCTTTCCAGCTTGAACAGGGCGCCGCAGGCCGCGAGCGCCACCGCCACTGCTGCACGCGCCCCGTGCTGGCTGCGAAAGCTTTTGGCGCTGCCGTGACCGTCGGCCAGCGCCACGATCAGGGAGAACCCGTCATTCGCGCGGGCGATGCGAACCGCGTCCTGATTGGGCAGGCCGGCCCGCCGGTGGGCCGCGCCGCGCACGCTGGCCTGGAGCGTCCGCCAGTCGGTCATGGCAGCGCTACCACACGTCACCCGCCGAACTCGGGCCGGCGGCGCTGGGCGGCGTGGGAATCGGTACGTTGAGGCCCGGGGTCACGCCCGCCGCCTGACTGGCCGGGGAGGAGGCGGATTTCAGCACGGCGGTCGAGACCCATTTGATGTGCCGCACCAGGGTTTCGGGGTTATTGGCCTGCAACGGCTTCAATTCCGGGTGGCCGATAAATTTCTGCAACACTTCGGTGTCGGCGTCCTCGCCAATGGCGATGGCGATCCGCACCGCCTTCTTGCCCCAGGGTTCGTTCATCAGAGCCTGTAAGCCTTTGTTGAAGTCGTCGGTCGGCTGACCGTCGGAGATCAGCACCAGTACCGGCGGCAGAGCGCGGTCGCTCATCGGCGGGATGCGCAGTTGTTCCGCCACCAGCGCCAGCGCCCGGCCCAGGTCGGTGACGCCCTCGGTCTGCAAGTCGGCCCACTTGAAATCCGCGACCGGGGTTGGCTGCGAGACGTGCCATTGCGCGCCGGTGGAAAACTTCAGGGCGCGGACCAGCACCTCGGCGTTGGGATTTTCGTCGGCCACCTGGCGCATGTGCGGCAGCGCTTCGCGGATGGCGGTGTTGAGCGCCTGAATCTTGCCGTCCACCGCCATGGAACCGGAACAGTCGGCGATCCAGATGAAGTGCAGCGGGCGGGTCGCCAGCTCGCCGCCGGGGCGTTTGGCCATGAGTTACTCCTTTGCGGTCGGTTTCAAAGTGGGGAAAGGTTCAATCCAATCGATCCGGGCAAGGACGGCCATCACGCTCCTCCCGTAGCCATTGTTCCGAGTTGCCAGGTAAAGGTTTCAGGGTTTTTCTGAGCGCATCCATCTGGTCGGCAACCTGACGGCGATGGCGGCGCATCAGCTCGTCGGAAACCGCCCCTTTGATCAATTCGCTGCGTTTGTCTTTGGGAACCGTCCGCAAAATTTCCCATATCGAGTCGTCAAGGGTAATCTGGATTCGGTGGGACATATTTTCTCCGATCAATAATGCGTTGAAAGCTTAATTACTGTCCGCCGCGTACAAGACGTACAAAGTCATCGTTTGTCTTATTGTAGGCATGACTATGGCTACTTAACGGTGCAACACGCCACGCAGTATAATCGTCATATGCCGAGGAGGACCAATACCACCAGCCTGGTGTATTTGGAAAAACTGGCTGATATACAAAGGCCAAGGTGCATAACTCTTTTCTCGTTGGCACCCGCCAATCACAGTAACCGGCATAACCCCCTTGGCGATTCAGAACTCGGGCTGCCTCCAATGCTTCTTGCCATGTATACTTTTTGGCTTCTCCTACACAGGTTTCTCTCTTCCACTCCTGTCCCAAGGAAAACCGCATCCATTGCAAACCGTTTTTTACGTCGGTAACTGTTCCATCATCATTATCCCGGTAGCGACCGTCCATCAAGGTTTCAGCTACAGGAGGTGGCGGAGTCGGCGCGACCTTGGCGATGATCGGCGGTGAGGAAGGTGGCACCGGGGCAGGCTTCGCCACAGGCAAGGGTTGCGCGATGGCCCCCAGCGCCAGCGCCCACGATTCGACCGTCCAATGAGCCGCCTCGGCGGTCATCGCCAATTCTTCTACCAGCTTCTTGTTCAATCGCGCCAACAGGATAGGCTGCGGGACGCTGGCAGAGGTCTTCAGCAGATCATCGGCCACCCGGTTCTTGAGGGCGCTGACCAGCACGAAAATCTCCCGCTTGTACTGCCCGCAATAATCCTTCAGCAACGCTTCACACCGGCGCGGATCGTCGCATAAAGAGCGGCCCTATTCGATGATCAGTTCGCGGAGTTTCTGGCGCGGTTCGTCGTGCATCAAAATTTCCTTGCATTACAATGAAACAATGATCGCCAAAGCTTGTTTGATATTTAACAGTGATAGTGTTATTTTAATACTATAGGCAATTCAAGGAGAAACTTAATTATGCGCATCCAAACCCAACTGGATGATCAGCGTTTAAAGAAATTGCGTTATCTCGTAGAAACTACCCATGCCAGCACCAGTGAGGTCATCCGGCAAGCGATTGATTATTACTATTCTCAAATTAATACAGATTATCCTAGCGCCGCTGACATTTTAACCAAGTCAGGTTTTATAGGCTGTGGTGAAGCTTCCCCGGAACTCTCGACAAGCTATAAATCCGAATTAGATCAGATATTGGCACAAAAACATGGTGATCACTGATACCGGTTTCTGGTTGGCTCTAGCTAACTGTAAAGATAAATACCACGCAATAGCAAGCGTTCGCTTAACTGAACTTTCTCCTGAACCGCTCATCACGACTTGGCCGGTTGTGACTGAAACCTGTCATCTGCTGGGAGCACGGCTTAGCGTTCAGGCGCAGCAGCTCTTTTTGAGCAATTACGTCGCGGGCGCTTTCACTATTTTTGATTTAACCCCACAACACGTTCCACGCATCATCGTCTTAATGAAAAAATACACCAGTCTACCCATGGATTTGGCTGACGCTTCACTGGTCATTTTAGCCGAACACCTTGGACATGTAAGATACTCCCCATTGTCAAGACCAAATTCCTATGAAATTAAGATAGAGGCGGGTTGATAAACACGTATTCTGTTCCCATTGTCCTGAGACGATCCCAGATACACTTGAGCGGGTGTCCGGTAGTCCAGTGACTGATGGAAACGTTCATGGTTATAGAAGTGGAAGAAGTCCTGCAACCCCAACCGGACTTCATGGACGCTCTGTATTTCCTGCAAGTAGACGTATTCATACTTGACGGTTCGCCAGAGCCGCTCCACAAAAATAGAGGTGCTCCCAAATAATTTTTCTGTTTATTTTCAGTATCTTAGCGCGGCATCTATAAAAACAGCTTTATTTATCAATAGGTTGGGGTTGATTTTTTTGAATCAGCCCCCATTTCCTTAGAAAGGCATACAGCAACTCGGAGAGCCGCCATGCGAACCTTTAAATGGATCACGATTCGCGATGAACGACAATTTAGAGCCTTTACCGGGCTTTCTCAGAAAGAATTTGACCGCCTCCTGACTGAGTTTACCAAGGCTTTAGAATCGGCTCAACAGCAGCGTTATAATAAAAAGTACCCGCTACAGCGTCAAAGAAAGCCGGGGGGCGGCCGTAAAGGTGCGCTATCTACACCGGAACTGAAACTCTTTTTTATCCTATTTTATCTGAAAACGTATCCGACTTTCGATGTGCTGGGTGGTTTGTTTGATTTGAGTCCCGCCAAAGCCCAGGAAAATGTGGTCAAACTGCTCCCTATGTTAAAGCACGCCGAGAAAAACCTCCGGGTTTTACCCCATCGGCACTTCAAACCCGCCCAGGATAACCCAAAAAATACTGATAAAAAACAGAAGATTATCATTGACGCTACCGAAAGGCCTTGTAGCCGGCCCACCCACGCCCGCAAACAGAAACATTATTACAGTGGCAAAAAACGCCAACATACTCTGAAAAATACTGTGATCGCTGATGGAACTAAGGGTATCCCGGTCGTTGGGCCAACGGCTCCCGGTAGCCGGCATGACTATGCGCTATTAAAAGAGGAACTCAACCCTGATCAACCGGGCCTGTCTTCGGTTGAAGTTTCCGTTGATTTAGGCTATCAGGGTATTAAAGATCACTATCCAAATTTTAATAAGATTGGTATTCCTCATAAAAAGCCTCGGAAGTCTAAGAAGAATCCAAATCCAACATTGACTCCAAAACAAAAGAAAGAAAACCGGGCGCTGAGTCGAACCCGCGTCGCCGTGGAGCATCTGATCGGAGATCTAAAAGTCTTTCACAGCCTGACTATTAAATTCAGAAATCACATTCAATCTATGGCCGATCAAGTTATTTTATTGGTAGCCGGCCTGTGCAACCTCAGAAATGATTATGTTGTTCAATAGGTTATGAACTCTTGTTTGGGAACAGGTCTAATGTTGTCTAGTGCTCGCCCACGCCCATCCATGCTAACTTTGATGCCTTTGTCCAGCAGTGGCTGGGTAAAGCGCGGCGTGGTGAATTGTGCACCTTGGTCCGTATTGAATATTTCACACCGTCGTGACTCCAAAATCTGGTCAACC
>CALMNY010000017.1 GCA_937872125.1 uncultured Candidatus Competibacteraceae bacterium
GGGTCCGCCGCCGAGATCGCGATGCGCGCGGGACTGGACCCGGTGGTGGGCGTTCCGCTCGCCGATTGGCTGTTGCGCCTGCTGGCCGAACGGGGCGCCATCGCGCGGGTGGACGGTGTTCCGGCGCGCTTCCAGCATTCGGGGCCGCTGCCAGACCTGGAACTCGCCGAAATCGAACAGGCGCAAGCCGCTCACGATGCCGCCGCGCTTCCCTCGTTCCGCCTGGCGGCCCTCGCGGCGGAGGGTTATCCGGCGGTCATGCGCGGCGAAGCCTCGGGGGAATCGGTCCTGTTCGCCGCGGATCGAATCACGGCCTGGTCCGAATACTTCTCGAATCAGAATCCGCTCTACGCGATTAGCAACGAAATCGGGGCGCGGGCGGTACGGGCGCGGTTCCCGCACCCACACGGAACCCTGCTCGAAATCGGCGGTGGCTTCGGCAGCGGCGCAGCGGCGTTGCTCGACCACTTCGCGGAGACGGGTGCGGCAACCCGCATCGCGGCGTACCGGTTTACCGAGTTGTCCCCCCTCTTTCTCAGGCGCGGTCAGCGTGCGTTGGCGTCCCGTCCCGACGCGCGGGGCCGTATCGCCGGCGCCCGCCTCGACATGAACCGGCCATTTGCCGAAGCCGGCGTGGCGCCCGGGAGCCTGTCCGTCGTCTACGGGGTCAACACTCTGCACGCAGCGCACGACCTGGCTTTCACGCTGAGAGAGATTTACGCCGCTCTGGCGCCGGGTGGGGTGGTCGTCGCTTCCGAATGCGTGCGCCCTTTCCCGGGTCGGGCGATCTACGTCGAATTCATCTTCGAGTTGCTGGAGTCCTTTCGTTCGCCCATCCTCCAGCCGGCGTGGCGGCCCAACGGTGGATTTCTGACCCCCGAACAATGGACGGCCGCGTTCCGTGCGGCTGGATTTGTGGACCCGTTCGTCTGGCCGGATATCTCCCGGATTCGTGATCGCTATCCGGCGTTCGTGGTGGCCGCAGTGGGCGCGACCCGGCCCTGAAAGCGCTATGCGCCGCCCTTGCGGCCGAAATAGGCGCGAAACAGGTCGAATTCAATATGGCAGCCCGCTTCGGCGAAGCCAGCGGCGCGGATGGCCTGAAGAATCGCTTCGGGCGGGACGCAGTTCTCGATGGTGTCCCAGTAATAGTGCATCAGGGTTTGCAGATCCCGCTGGCCGGTAGTCAGCCAGCCGAGCAGCGGCACCAACCGTCCCAGATAGAACTTGAGCAGGGCGCGCTTGACCGGATGGGCCGGGCGGGTAATTTCCAGGATCAGCAGCGCGCCGCCCGGCCGCAGCACCCGGTGGAACTCGCGGAAGGTGACGTTCAGATCGGCGACGTGGCGCAGCGCGTAGCCCATGCTGACCAGATCGCAACAGGCGTCGGCCACCGGCAACTGCTCCATCAGTCCCTGAATCAGTGGAATCCCCAGTAACCGGCGCACTTCGGCCAGCATCCCGGCGCTGATGTCCAGCCCGATCACCGTTTGGGGATCGCCGGTGATGGCCAGCGCCTGCCGGGCCACCAGCCCGGTGCCGATGGCGACATCGAGCACCGTCATGCCGGGGCGCAACCCCACTTGCAGCAACGCCCGGCGGCGATACCAACTCCCGGAGCCGAACGACAAGAGCCGGTTGATGTGATCGTAGTAATGGGCGGTGCGGTCGAACAGCCCGCGCACGAAGGCCGGTCGTTGCGCCAGATCGGGGTAGTAGTCCGGCAACACCGGATGGGGTTCGAGGGGTTTATCCGGTTTCACGGCGCGGATTCCTGGCGGTAGACCACAGCGGTTAGGCGGCGCGGTGCAGTTCTTCCCGCACCACACGACGCAACAAATCTTCCAGCGGCTCCCGGCGCAGAGCGATGTATTCGCGCAGGGCGCGATTGATCAAGGTCTGGTAATCGCCTCCACCGGCGCGGTTCACCTGGTCTCGAAACCAGTCCAGCGTTTCGGTATCCAGATGGAGCGTGACCGCCGTAGTTCGTGCAGTTGGGGGAATCACCGGACCGCGTCGGGCGTTGCTGAAATCATAGTGTGGCTTCATCGTTCAACCCTCGTATTGCCGCCGTTCGTGTGGCTCGGCCTTGCGGGCCGAAATCAGACGGAGGGTGTCTGGCTCCTGATAGGCATACGCCACGACCAAGACTCTACCCAAGGCATCCCGGCCCATGGTAACAAAACGCTGCTCATCGTGGTCGCAGTCTTCGAGGGTCAGCGCCAGTGGATCGTCAAACACCCTGACCGCATCAGCCAGTTCAATACGGTGTTTGCGCAAATTGATCTGTCGTTTGTGCTCGTCCCACCGAAACTCCATGCGAAACGTCCGACATCATTGTTCATTGAGCCACACTGGCCGCCAGCCCTTCGATTTCGATGAGCAGTTCCTGGCGGCAAATATCGGCATGCAGGAACAGCAGCGGGACATCCGGTCCGAATGCCCGCACGATCCGTTCGCGCGCTGGCGCCGGATCGAGGTCCGTTCGGGCGTACACCCGAAACAGTACAGGCTGCAGCGGCGCCGGCGTTCGCCGGCTGGCCTGGGCGATCAGCGCGGCCAGATTGAGCAGAGTTTCGTCCAGTTGCGCCATCACGTCCTGGTGTTGGCTGGCATGGCCGACCACGCTGGCCGTGCCGGAAATATAAAGGTGATAATCCTGCTCGCTCCAACGCTTCAGGATCGCCCGGGAGAATGAAGGGCTTTGCGGGCCATACTGGGTCGGATAATGGAAGGCGCTGACCTGGCGGGGATTTTCGATTTGCCAGCCGGATTCCCGGGCGGCCAGCGCGCATAACCGCAGGCCCGGTTCGCGGGTGCCGATGGCGGAGGCCGCTGGCAGATGGGTTTCCTGCTCCGCCCGCTCCGCCCGCAGGGCGGCGTGCCGGCCCACGCAAAACGCCCGGTACCGCTCCAGGCCACCGGCCTCCTGGTTGATGGCCGGGAAGTAGTTCCAAACCCGCAGTAAATGCGGATAGCCCCGGGCGTGGGCCGCCGCGAACAGCCGTTGGTAGGCGCTGGTGGTCAGGGGACGCAAGGCGTCCGGGGCGGATTCATCCAGATGAAGATGCAGAAACAGGGCGTCGCCATTATCCGCGTAATGCACGCCGTCCAGAACGCCGGTTTGCGCGGGCCGCGCGCCGAGCCAGACTTCGACGGTCGTCCCCCCGCTTAGTGCGGGCAAGGGAATAACGCAAACGCGGGGGTCGGCTGGAGGCGGGGCCGGCACGCCAAACCGAACCAGCGCCAGCAGGCGGTCGTCGTTCAACCAGGCGTCTGCCGACGCGGGATCGTTATAAAAGAGAGTCACGGGCGTCATGCTGGAGGATTGCTCGAATCAGGCCAGCCCAGCGCGGGGATGGCCGGGGGCGGGTGGCCTGGACGGGCGGGGGGTGGGTTCGGTAGGCATTTACGCTGCGAAATCGGACAGTTGCAAGTTTTGGCGATGGGGCATGGTATAGTTTACGGCGAACGCGCAAACCCTGATAGCATATCGCTGATCAGCATTTCATTCCCATCCTTAATGAGGTTACCCATGGAAGCTCTCTCGCCGTTCGAGTTGGAGGTGGCTCGACTGTTGGTTGAGACCCTGCATCTTGAGGACATCCAACCGGAAGACATCGCGCCGGAGGAGCCATTGTTTGGCGAGGGGCTGGGTTTGGATTCCATTGATGCGCTCGAACTGGCGCTGGCGATTTCCAAAACCTATGGCTTTCAACTGCGTTCCGAGGATAAGGAAAACCGGCGCATTTTCGCCTCGTTGCGGGCGCTGAGCGAGCACATTGCCCAACAGCGCACGCGCTGAGTACAGACCGTCGCGTTTGGGAATCGCCGGATGAGCCAGCAGTGGGTACGGTTGCCGGAACGGGGCAACCCGCTGATGTTATGGCTGATTCGATGGATCGCCTTGTACGTCGGCCGGCCGGTGGGTCGCGCCCTGCTGTATCCCATCACCCTGTATTTTCTGCTGACCGCTCCGGCGGCGCGGCGCGGATCGCGGCGGTTCCTGCGGCGGGCGCTGGGCCGCGAGCCGGGCTGGCGAGAGGTTTTTCGCCATATCCACTGCTTTGCGGCGACCATTCTGGATCGGGTCTATTTCCTGACCGGGCGGTTACGACCGTTTAAAATTGAAGTTTTCGGCGATCAGTTGATTGTAGAACAGGCGGCGACCGGGCAGGGCTGTATTCTGCTGGGATCGCACTTGGGCAGCTTCGAGGTGCTGCGGGCGATTGGTATGAATCTGCGGCATTTTCCGATCAAAATCCTGATGAATACCGGCCATAACCGGGATATCACCGGGTTTCTCAACGCGCTGAATCCGGCGCTGGCTCAGGCTATCATCCCCATCGGCGGGCCGGATACCCTGCTCCGGGTTCAGGAAAGCGTGGCCCAGGGCTGTATGGTTGGGGTGTTGGGAGATCGGGTGGTGGCCGGTGAAAAGACGGTGCGCGTCCGGTTTTTCGACCGGGAGACGGCGTTTCCTGCCGGGCCGTTGCTGCTGGCGGCGCTGGCGAATTGCCCGGTCATCCTGTTCTTTGGCCTGTATCGTGGCGGTCGCCGTTATGAAATTCATTTCGAGCGACTGGCGGAACAGATCGTGTTGGACCGGTACCGTCGCCAGGAGCAACTCACCGTCTGGATCCAGCGATACGCCGACCGGCTGGAGCATTACGCCCACCTCGCGCCGTACAACTGGTTCAACTTTTACGATTACTGGGGAGAAGAGGCGTGAACCGGGGCGCGGCCGCGTCTCGGCGTTTCGCCCGGCAACTGGGGATGGGCTGGGATGGTCTGGCGATGCTGGCGCTGTCCAATCTGCTGCTGCTAGCAACTCTGGGCCTGAGTGGGTTATGGCTACTGCGGCAGGTTTGGCGCATTGCGCGCGACGCCCCGGTTGCCGGGGTTGATGGGGACTGGATCGTGGTGCTGGGCGCGCGCTTGATCCACGACCAGGTCGCGCCCGGCTACGCCCGCCGGCTGCGTCGGGTCGCCGCGCTGCACCAAGCCGATCCCCGGCGGCGAATTCTGCTGGTCGGCGGTCACACTGGTGGCAGCGTCAGTGAGGCTGAGCGTGGCCGGGAGTTTCTGCTTGAACTTGGGCTGCCGGCGGCGAGCTTGTTCATCGAGGATCAGTCCTTGAATACCCTGGATAATCTGCGTCAGGCGCGACGTCTTCTGGCCGGGGATCGCGTGCGGCCCTTCGTGCTGGTGACGAGCCGCTACCATCTGGCTCGCAGTCAGGCGCTGGCGCGCGGTCTGGATTTGCAGCCGGTGTTGTGCGCTGCCGAGGACCGCTTGCGCCTGAAGCCATGGACGTTATGGCGGCTCGGTTTGGAAGCCTGGTATTTGCACTGGTATGAAGTGGGCAAGGCCTGGTCGCGCTGGACCCGGAATCGGCACAGCCTGGCGCGGATTACGTGAAGATAGTCCACGGAAGTCACGGAAAGCACGGAAGGGAAAACTCGGAACCGGTTGACCATGCCTCGTCAAGGGCTGGTTCGGGCGTTTTGGTGGATAAGGCGCACATTCAAACCCTGATTCCTCATACGGGATCCATGTGTCTGCTGGAGGCGGTGACCGCTTGGGATGAGGAGGGCATCACGTGCCTGACCCAAACCCATCGCGATCCCGCCAATCCATTACGTCGGCAGGGCCGGCTGGCGATGCTGCACGCCTGCGAGTACGGCGCTCAGGCGGCGGCGATTCACGGCGGCCTGCGCGCCCGGGCGGCGGGGCAAACCGCCCGGCCGGGTTATCTGGCCGCCTTGCGCGACGTGCGCTGGTTTGCCGAGGACCTGGCGGCGGTGGACGCGCCGCTGGAAGTCGCCGCCCGCCTGGTGCTGGGCGATGCCGAAAATTGTATTTATGCGATCCAGATCAGTGCGGCCGGCCAGGTATTGGCCGAAGCCCGGATTACCATCGCGCCGCAACCGAAAAATGGAGTCTGTTCGTGTTCGTGAACCGCTGGGCTGGGTTGTTGCTGTGCTGGCCACTGGCGGGAGTGGCCGATGAGAGCGCATTGTCCCAGGTCATGCAGGCGCTGGCGGCCGTTCCGGCGGTGGAAACAGCGTTTCGGGAGGAAAAGACCCTGGCGGTGCTGGATGCGCCGCTGGTCGCTACCGGGGTGTTGTACTACCGCGCTCCCGATTTTCTGCGCAAGCGGACTCTGCATCCGCACCCCGAAGATTATGAAGCAGATGGTCACTGGCTGACGGTCGAAACGCCGGAGGCCGGCCGCCGGCAGTTCAATCTCAATGGCTATCCGCAACTGCGCCCGTTCGTTGAGGCGATCCGCGCGACCCAGGCCGGTGATCAGGCAGCGCTGGCGCGTTATTACCAGTTGGAATTTCAGGGGACGCCCGCTGACTGGAGCCTGCGGTTGACGCCGCACGATGCGGATGCGCAACGCTACGTGGCCGCCATCGTGTTGCGCGGCCGGAACGGGCGGATTGACACCATGGAGACGCTGGAGCCGGACGGCGACCGCAGCGTGATGACGATCACCCCGCGCTGAGCCAACTTCCCATGTTCCGCTGGCCTGTTCCGCTGCTCTGGTTGCTGGCTGCGCTGGGCTGCGGCTGGATCGTGCTGACCACGCCGGTCGCTGCCGACCTGGCGCTGTTCGCCTCCCGCGCCGATCCGGTGGCGGAACTGCTGCTGGAGCAATTGCGCAGCGGCCCCACCACCCGATTGATCCTGCTCGGGCTGGCGGGCGACACAGAACCCGAACGCGCCGCCGTCAGCCAGCGGCTGGTTGAACGGCTCCGGGATAACCGTGAGTTCGCCCGGGTCGCTAATGGCGCGGACGCCCTGCCCGAAGCAGAATTACAAGCCCTGTTCGCTTACCGCTACCGGTTAAGCCCGACCGTCGCCCCGGAACGCTTCACGGTGGACGGCTTGCGGTCCGGTTTGCAACAACGTCTGGTGGAACTGCAATCTCCGCTGGCCGTATTCCAGAAACGCTGGCTGGCCGGCGATCCGACCGGTGAGTTGCTGACGCTGCTGAAGCAGTGGCAGGGCGGCTTGCGCGAACCGGCCAAACGACTGGGCGTCTGGTTTGCACCGGACGGCGAGCGGGCGCTGCTGCTGGTCGAAACCCGGACTTCCGGCTACGACCTCGCCGCCCAGCGCCACGCGGTGACCACGATTCGCGCCGCGTTCGCCGCCGCCAGCGCCGGAACCGGCGTCCGGCTGGAGATGAGCGGTCCCGGCGTGCTGGCAACCCTGGCGGCGGACACAATCCGCGCCCAAGCCGAATTTCTCAGCACGCTGGCGCTGGCGGCGGTGGTGCTGATTCTGCTGCTGGTCTACCGCTCGGCGCGCACGGTCTGGCTCGGCGCGCTGCCGATGTTGTCGGCGTTGCTGGCCGGCGCGGCGGCGGTGGACCTGATCTTCGGCAAGATGTACCTCATCACCCTGGCGTTCAGCATGACCCTGCTGGGGGAGACGCTGGACTATCCCACCTACCTGTTCAGCCATCGGCGGGCGGCGGAAACCGTGACAGACACGGTGCGCCAGTTGTGGCCGACCTTGCGGCTGTGCGTGGCGACCACGATGCTGGGCTGTCTGGCGATGCTCGACCCCGATTTTCCCGGCTTGAGCCAGTTGGGCGTGTTCACCGTCGCCGGCATCGCCGCCGCCGTGGCGACCACCCGCTGGCTGTTGCCGGCCCTGCTGCCGCCGCACTGGGCGCCGCCGCAACCGACCGCTATCGGCCCGTGGGCAGATGCGGCATTGCGCCCTCGCCCCCGGCTGGCGCTGGCGCTGGGCGGATGCGGGTTGCTGGCGCTGCTGCTCCTGATCGCCAGGACCCCGACGCTGTGGGAAAACGATCTGGCTGCACTCAGTCCCGTACCACGTGAACTGTTGCGGCTCGATCAGGATTTACGGACCGCCCTGGGCGCGCCGGAAGTCGGCCATTTGATCGCGGTCACCGCGCCGGATGCCGAAACCGCTCTGCGCCACAGCGAAGCCATCGCGGCTGATCTGGAGGACCGCAAGCGAGCGGGTTTGCTGGCCGGTTACGACGGGGCGATGCGCTATCTGCCCAGCGCGCAGACGCAGCAGCAGCGCCTGGCGTCGTTGCCGGACCCGGCGACGCTGAGCGCCAACCTGAACGCCGCTTTGGAAGGCTTGCCGTTCAAGCCGGGACTGTTCGCGCCGTTTCTCGATGCCGTCGCCGCCGCGCGCACCGCGCCGCCGCTGCGCCCGGAGGACTTGCGCGGCACGCTGCTGGGAACGCGGGTCAATGCGCTGCTGTTTCCCGGCGAACGCGGCTGGACTGCGCTGTTGCCGCTGAGCGGCGTGCAGGATGCCCGCGCCCTGGCCACCGGTTTGCCGCAACACCAAGCCAGTCGCGCGTACTATCTCGATTTACGCGCGGAAACCAATCGGCTGGTAGCGGATTTCCGCGACGCGACCCTGGTTCGGATCGCGTGGGGCGCGGCGCTGATCCTGGCGGTGGTCTGGCTCGGATTGCGCTCCTGGCGGCGGGTCGTCGCCGCGCTCTTGCCGGTGGGGCTGGCGCTGGTTTTCACCGTGGCGGCTCTGCTGGCGCTGGGCGAGCGGTTGTCGCTGTTCCATCTGGTCGCGCTGCTGCTGGTGCTGGGGGTCGGCGTGGATTACGGGCTGTTCTTCAGCCGGCCCGGCGCTGATCCGGATTCGCGCCGCCGCACCCTGCACGCGCTGCTGGTCTGCTGCGGTTCCGCCCTGACTGTTTTTGGTATGCTTTCGCTTTCCGCGCTGCCGGCGCTGCGGGCCATCGGCTTGACCGTGAGCCTGGGCGTGGCCGCCAGTTTTGTGGCGGCCCTGATAGCGGCCAGACCCTTGCTGACGAAGATGAGTTGACTCCATGGCGATCAAGCCGCTGGCGATGGCCGCCTGTACCCTGACCAATGCCTTGGGACCCGGCCTCCAGGCCTCGCTGCGCGCGTTGCGGCGCGGCGAAAGCGGGCTGCGGCCCTGCGATTTCGAAGACGCTGACCTGAAGACCTGGATCGGCCGGGTCGCGGGGCTGGAAGAAGAGCCGCTACACGGCGAGTTCGCACCGTTCGATTGCCGCAACAACCGGCTGGCGCGGCTGGGCCTGGAACAGGATGAATTCGGCGCGGCGGTGCGCATTGCCCGCAATCGTTACGGCGCCGACCGGATCGGCGTGTTCGTCGGCACCAGTACGTCCGGCATCGGCGCGACCGAACACGCCTATCGCCAGCGCGACCTGGTAACCGGGAGCGTGCCGGCGACCTTCGATTACCAGCACACCCACAATGTGTTCTCAGTCACGGATTTCACCCGGCGCTGGCTGGGCCTGACCGGCGCGGCGTTCGCCATTTCCACCGCCTGTTCCTCCAGCGCCAAGGCGTTCGCGGCCGCCTGGCGGCAGATGCGGGCCGGGTTTTGCGACGCCGCCGTGGTCGGCGGGGTGGACAGCCTGTGCCTGACTACCCTGTATGGTTTTAACGCCCTGGGACTGACATCCCCCCGGCCCTGTCGGCCCTGGGATCTGGAACGCGATGGCTTGAGCGTCGGCGAGGCGGCGGGTTTTGCGCTGCTGGAATGGGCCGAACCCGGCGATGAGCGCGTCCTGTTGCTCGGTTACGGCGAAAGCAGCGATGCCTATCACATGACGGCCGCGCATCCCGAAGGGGTGGGGGCGGCGCTGGCGATGCAACAGGCGCTAACGCGGGCGGAAGTTCCGCCGGAACAGGTGGATTACATCAACCTGCACGGCACTGCCACGCCGCTAAACGATGCCGCCGAGGACCGTGCCGTCGTGCGGGTGTTCGGGCCGGACACGCCGTGCAGTTCCACCAAGGGCTGGACCGGCCACACCCTGGGTGCGGCGGGCGTCACCGAGGCCATTTTCGTTCGCCTGTGCCTGGAGCACAGCCTGATTCCCGGTACGCTCAATACCCGCCAGCGCGATCCGAAACTGGGTGCGGGCATCGTGCTGGAGAACCGGGAGCGCCGGCTGCGATTGGCGCTGAGCAATTCCTTTGGCTTCGGCGGCAGCAATTGCAGCCTGCTGTTCGGACGGTCTCCCTCGCCCCGGGTGGGAGAGAGTCGGGGTGAGGGGGAACCATGAATCTGCTTGCTGTAGAAGCCGTGGGCCTCATGGCGCCGGGTCTGGTGGGCTGGACCGCCAGCCAGGCGGTGCTGGCTGGCCAGCGGTCCTACGTCGTCGAGCCGATGCCAGCGACCATGGCCACACTGCTACCGGCCAACGAACGGCGGCGCATTACCGCCACGATCAAGCTCGCGCTCCAGGTCGCGCAGGAGGCGATGACTCAAGCCGATCTCGACGCGGGCACGGTCCCCACGATATTCGCGTCTTCGGGCGGCGACAGCGAGGTGCTGGATAAAATCTGCACGGCGCTGACCCAGCCCGACCGGCCGGTATCGCCGACTCATTTTCATCAATCGGTGCATAACACGCCGGCCGGTTACTGGGCCATCGCCACCGGCTGCATGGGACCCTCGCTCAGCCTGGCCGCCTACGACAGCAGTTTCGCCGCCGGCCTGCGGGAAGCGGCGGCGCTGGCGTGGGCCGAGCAGGCGCGGGTGCTACTGGTCGCCTACGACCTGCCGCTGCCGGCGCCGATGGCCGGGCGCCGCAAAATCGTCGCGCCGTTTGGCGTGGCGCTGCTGCTGAATCCGGCCCTGCCGGTCAACCGCCTGGCATTGCTGCGCCTGGCATCCGGGGGGGACGAACCAGCGGACCGGCTGGACGATGCGGGTCTGGAACGGTTGCGTGCGGGTAACCCCGCTGCCCGGAGCTTACCGTTGCTGTGCGCCATGGCTCGAAGGGCAGCAACGCGGGTGATCCTGTCCGCCGGCGACAACGCAACCCTGAGCGTTGAGGTCGCGCCGTGAAGCGGGCGCTGGTCACCGGCGGCAGCGGCGCGATTGGCCGCGCGATTGGCCAGCGACTGGCGCGCGATGGGCTGCACGTCATCGTTCATACTTATCAACATCCCGAACTGGCGCTGGAAGTCGCGGACGCTATTCGGAGCGCGGGCGGTTCGGCGGAGACGACCGCATTCGATGTCGCTGACGAAGAGCAGACCCGCCAGGTTCTGACCGAGTTGCTCGAAGCCGGACCGATTCAGGTGCTGGTCAACAATGCGGGCCTTCACGACGACGCCCCTATGGCGGGGATGTCCTTCATGCAGTGGCGGCGGGTGATTGATGTGTGCCTGAACGGTTTTTTCAACGTGACGCAGCCCTTGTTGCTGCCGATGATCAGCACGCGCTGGGGCCGCATCGTCAACATCTCCTCGCTGGCGGGCATCACCGGCAATCGTGGCCAGACCAATTACGCCGCCGCCAAGGCCGGCCTGCACGGCGCGACCAAGGCGCTGGCCCTGGAACTGGCCTCGCGCGGGATCACGGTCAACGCCATCGCGCCGGGCATTATCGCCGGACCCGCCACGGACGCGGTATTCGATGCGGCGACGATCAAGACCCTGGTGCCGATGCGGCGCGCGGGAACACCCGCTGAAGTCGCCGATCTGGTCGGATTCCTGACTTCGGAACAAGCCGCTTACCTGACCGGCCAGATCATCAGCCTCAACGGCGGCATTATCTAAAGCCGCCCATGACCATCGCCGTCGTCATCCCCGCTTACAACGAAGCCGCCACCATCGCCGACATCGTCCGCCGCGCCCGGCGACAGATGGACCTGGTGATCGTGGTGGACGATGGTTCCCGCGACGCCACCGCCGCACACGCTGAAGCGGCCGGCGCCATGGTAGTGCGCCAGTCCACCAATCAGGGCAAGGGCGCCAGTCTGTGGCGCGGGATGCAAACCGCGCTGGCGCAGGGTGCGGAAGCAATCATCACTCTGGACGCCGACGGTCAGCACCAGCCCGAGGATATTCCAAAGCTGCTGGACGCTCGCCGGCGCTGGCCCGACTGCCCCATCCTCGCCGCCCGCCTGACCTGCCGTGAGGCCGCCCCCCCGTTGCGGCGCTTCGCCAACGGCATGGCCGATTTCTGGGTCTCGTGGGCGGCCGGCTGCCCGATTCCCGATACCCAGTCCGGGTTTCGGCTGTACCCGGCCGAGTTTCTGCGCCGGGCAACTGGACCAGAACGGGGGCGGCGCGGCTTCGCTTTTGAAAGCGCCCTGCTGATGCAGGCGGGCCGTCAGCGGCGCTATCCAAAAGTGGTTGCAATCGAAACGATTTACCACCCTCAGGGCCGACCCAGTCATTACCGGCCGTGGCGCGATACGTTGCGCATCGTGGATTTGGTGGCGTGGTCGCTGCTCAGGCGCGGCCTGTATCCGCTGGGTTTACTGCGTTCCCTGCGGCTACTACCCTTACCGGGGCTTGGTGATGAAATCCCGTTGAAACCAAGAGATGGGGAGAAAACATGAAAATTAAAGCGTGGTTCATGATCGCTGGCATTCTGGCCCTGGTGCTGGTGGGCTGCCGGACCAATCCGGTTTACAGCGTCGAAGGCGCGCCGGTCACCACCAGCACGCGCGGTTATAACCTGAGAGACGTGCGCGACGCGATCCAGCAGGCGGGAATATCGCTGGGTTGGCAAATGCGGGATGTCCGGCCTGGCCTGATCATCGGCACGCTCACCGTGCGCGAACACATGGCCCAGGTGGAAATTCCGTATAACCGGACCAGCTACAGCATCCTCTACCGGGATAGCCAAAATCTCAATTACGACGGCGTCAGCATCCATAGCAACTACAATGGCTGGATTCAACGCCTGAACGGCGCGATCAACGCCCAGCTCAGCCGGCTCTGACCCACCCCGCCGGGGAGAAGAGGAACGCTCCAGTTCAACCCCGGCGTTTTTACTGCGCCTCCCCCTTCACTCTACGCCAACCCAATTAGGTAAATCGTGCGGAGCTATGGTACATTCAGCGCCGAGTTTGTCACGGCGCGGTCCGGTTCGCGCCCCCGAGGTTCTTGCTGTTCCTCCTGGAATTGTCGCTAGCGGGTCACCCAACCCCCTGTTCCTCCTGCAAACCCGCCGTGGTTCGCCCCTGCCGGGGCTCCCCGATTACCCTCCATTTTCAAAATTTTTCCGCCTGGACCGGTTCCTTGCGCCACGCATGGGCAGGCGGATTCAGGAGTTGTGAATGCCATTTGTTGCTCTCGGCCTGGTCGCTGACCTGGCGCGCGCTGTCGCCGCTCAGGGCTATACCGCGCCTACCCCGATTCAATCCCAGGCCATCCCCATGATTCTGGCGGGGCGCGATTTGCTCGCCGCCGCCCAGACCGGCACCGGCAAGACCGCCGCCTTCACTCTACCGCTGTTGCAGCGGCTGCAACTGGATCAGAACCGGGCATTGCCGCCCGGCCGGCCACGCGCCCTGGTGCTGACCCCAACCCGCGAACTGGCCGCCCAGATCGCCGACAGCGTGCGCGTCTATGGTCACCACCTCGCACCCCGCACCGCCTTGCTGGTCGGCGGCGTCAGCATGGGACCGCAGCTCGACGCCTTGCGCCGCCGGGTCGACGTCCTGGTGGCCACGCCGGGGCGGCTGCTGGACCACTTGAGCCAGAAAACCGTCAGCCTGGCCGGAGTCGAGATTCTGGTGCTGGACGAGGGCGACCGAATGCTCGATCTCGGCTTTCTGCCGGCGATCCGTCGCCTGCTGGCGCTGCTGCCCAAGCGGCGGCAGACTCTGCTGTTCTCGGCGACCTTCGCCGAGCCGATCCGCGAGTTGGCGGGCGATTTTCTGCGCGACCCGGCGGTGATTGATATCGCCCCGCGCAACGCGGCCGCCGACCGGGTGGAGCAGCAGGTGCATCCGGTGGATTCGGAGCGCAAGGCTGCCCTGCTCAGCCACCTGCTGAGCGCCGGCGAGCGCGACGCGACGCTGGTGTTTACCCGCACCAAGCATGGCGCCGACCGGCTGAGCCGCCAGCTCGAGCGCGACGGCATCCGTACCGCTGCTCTGCACGGCAACAAGAGCCAGTCAGCCCGTACCCGCGCCCTGGACGATTTCAAGCAGGGCCGGATTCAGGTGCTGGTCGCCACCGACATCGCCGCTCGCGGTCTGGATATCGTCCAGTTGCCGCGGGTAGTGAATTACGAACTGCCGCACGTACCGGAGGACTATGTCCATCGCATCGGCCGGACCGGCCGTGCGGGCCGTACTGGACTGGCGATTTCGCTGGTCAGCGTGGATGAAAACTCGCGCCTGCGGGATATTCAACGGTTGCTGGGCCATCCATTGCCATCGTCGGTGGTCGAAGGGTTTGCGCCCAGCGATGGACGGCGGTCGCCAGCGCCAGCCACCCCCGCGTCCGGCGCGCGGCGTCACCCGACTCACCGTGCTGGCCCACCCCCCGGAGAGCGACCTGCGTCGTCGTCTCCGCGCTGGTCCGCGCGCCCGGAAACCGGGTCCGGCGATTCATCCCGGCGACGCCATCCTTCTTACCCGCCCCGGCGGGCCGCGACTACAGGAGACCGTATATGAAAACCGTCTTCATCGGTAATTTACCTTCGGATGCCACCGACCAGGAAGTGACTGATTTATTCGCCGCTTACGGGCGAGTGCATGGGCTGCGACTGACCCGGGATGTATTTTCCGGCCTCTGTCGCGGTTTCGGCTTCGTCAAGATGGAAGGCCACGAGGCGCGCGCCGCCATCGGCGGACTCAACGGTCGGGAGCTGCGTGGCCAGCGCCTGAAGGTGAACGAGGAGCGGGCGCCCAATACCCGGGGCGGACGCCACCGCTAACTGGCAGAGACTATTTTCGTTGCCCCGCTTTTTAAAGATGCCGCGCGAAAGGCGGGGGATTCCACGCAATTCGACGAACTCCCTTTACATTTCGCGCAGGCTGATCATCGGCCAGCCACGTTCCTGCGCGTATTCCGCCAAGACGTCATCGGGGTCTACCGCCACCGGATAGGCAACCCGGCTAAGCAGCGGTAGATCGTTGTGGGAATCGCTGTAAAACCAGCTCTCCGCGAGGTCGTGGCCGGTTGCCGCCAGCCAGGCGTTCAGCCGCTCTACTTTACCCTGCTGAAAACAGGGAATGCCATGCGGACGACCGGTGTAGCGTCCATTGACGAACTCCGGCTCGGTAGCCAACAGGTTTGGCACGCCCAGCATTTCAGCGATCGGTTCAGTGATGAAGCGATTGGTGGCGGTGATGATCAACAGGGTGTCGCCGGCTGTCCGGTGTTGCTTCACCAGTTCCATTGCGCGGGGCAACAGGATGGGGCGAATTTTGGCCTCAAGGAATTGCGCCCGCCAGTTCAGCAACTCGGCCAGCGGGTTGCTCGCCAACGGCCGCAGCATGAACGTCAGAAATTCGTAGATGTCCAGCGTGCCCGCCCGGTATTGATCATAAAACCGCTGGTTTTCGCGCTCATAGAACGCGCCATCCACCAGGCCGCGCTCGACCAGGAATTGGCCCCACAGATAATCACTGTCGCCGTCTAGCAGCGTATTGTCGAGATCAAAAATCGCCAGACTCATCGGTTCCCCACCATCTTTTCTGCGATCATCCTCGCCGTACTAGTCGCCGTGTTACTTTTGATCGAGACCGTATTGCCGGAGTTTCTTACGCAGGGTGCCACGGTTGATGCCAAGAATGATCGCGGCCCTGGTCTGGTTGCCATGGGTGAACTTCATCACGATGTCCAACAGCGGCGGCTCCACCTCGCGCAGCACCAG
>CALMNY010000018.1 GCA_937872125.1 uncultured Candidatus Competibacteraceae bacterium
GCATGTCCACCTTTGAAGGCCCGCTGATGTCGCTCAAGAGCGTCAACGCCCTGTCACACTACACCGACTGGACCGTCGGCCACGTGCATTCTGGCGCGCTGGGCTGGGTGGCGATGGTCAGCTTCGGCTCGATGTACCATCTGATCCCCCGACTGTGGGACACCAAGATGTATAGCGAGAAGCTCATTTACATCCACTTCTGGCTCGCCACCATCGGCATCGTGCTGTACATCACCTCGCTGTGGGTCGCCGGCATCGGTCAGGGCCTGATGCTGCGCAGCTTCGACGACTACGGCAACCTGGCCTACACCTTCATCGAAACCGTCGAATTCATGCACACGCCGTATGTCTGGCGCGCGCTGGGCGGCGCGTTCTTCGTCGCGGGGGTGCTGGTCATGGTGTACAACATGGCGATGACGCTGCGGACGGCGGGCAGCCGCCAACCCGTGGTGGATGAGGAAGCCCGGCTGGCGGCCGCGCTGGCGAAGAACTGAGCGAACGGCGTCCTGGAGACTAATAGCCATGCGACATGAACATATCGAAACCAACTCCGGCCTGATGATTCTGCTGATCCTGGCGGTCATCAGCATCGGCGGCCTGGTGGAAATCGTCCCGCTGTTTTACATCAACGACACCATCGAAAAGGTGGAGGGCGTGCGGCCCAACACCCCGCTGGAAGTGCGCGGCCGCGACCTCTACCTGCGCGAGGGTTGCTATCTGTGCCATTCGCAGCAGATCCGCCCGTTCCGCGACGAGTGGCTGCGCTACGGCCACTACTCGCTGGCGGCGGAATCGCAGTACGACCATCCCTTCCAGTGGGGCTCCAAGCGCACGGGTCCCGATCTGGCCCGGCTGGGCGGCAAGTACTCCAATCAGTGGCACGTCCAGCACCTGATCGCGCCGCGCTCGGTGGTGCCGCAGTCCATCATGCCCAATTATCCGTGGCTGCTGACTACCAAACTGGACTACTCGGACGTGGCCGACCGGATGCGCGCCCTGCGGGCAACCGGGGTGCCGTACTCCCTGACCCAGGCCGAGTATGAGGCCAACGTCAAGAAGTTCGGCCAGACGGTCGCCGATCAACTGGACATCAGTCAGGCCGAGGCCAATCTGCTGAAAGAAGCTCGCGACAAGAACTTCGACGGCATCGCCGGCCAGGTCACCGAGATGGAAGCGCTGGTCGCCTACTTGCAGTCATTGGGGACCATGGTGAACTTCGGTCAGTATAACGACGACGCGTTCGTCAAATTCCGCTAACGACCTGAACCCGGTTCTCCCCGGCGCCGGGGAGACCGGACGGAGCTTCCGCCCGATGTTCGACTGGCTGCTGTGGTTCACCTCCATGGAGCATTCCAAGCCTCTGGCGCTGGTGCTGTTCTTCAGCGCCTTCTGCGGCATCCTGATCTATGTGTTCACGGGAAAAAAGCGCGCCAGACGGCTGGAATCCTACAAGTACATTCCATTTGCCGAGGACGAACCCCGGCAGCCTGAACTTCATGGTTTCGCCCGCGATGAGCAGCGGGCGCGGATTGCAAAAAAACCAATCCCGCAAGGTGATGGACAATGAGTGACCCTACACAGAATGCCCAACCAAAACCCGGTGAGGTGCAAACCACCGGCCACGCCTGGGATGGCGATTTGCAGGAGTACAACAATCCACTGCCGCGCTGGTGGCTGTGGTGTTTCTACGGCACCGTGCTGTTCTCGGTGTTGTACTGGATCTACTACCCCTCCTGGCCGGTCGGAGAGAGCTGGCTCAAGGGCGTGGGTACGGTGGATTACACGATCACCGACAAGCAGACCAACCAGGTCAAGGAGCAGGAATTTCGCTGGAATACCCGTTCGCTGCTGGCGGCGGATTTGAGCGAGGCCGCCAACAACGAAAAGCGCAAGGCCATGCTGGCCCAGGTGAAAGCGGCCAGCTTTGACCAGATCGTTAAGGATCGGCACATGATGGACTTCGTGCGCTCGGTCGGCAAAGGGCTGTTCGGCGACAACTGCGCCGCTTGTCACGGCAGCGGCGGCCAGGGCGTGGTCGGCCTGTATCCCAACCTGACCGACGACGACTGGCTGTGGGGCGGCGCCATGGACCAGATTCATCAAACCCTGGTGCAGGGCCGCAAGGGCTACATGCCGGCGTTCGGCGCGGTCTTGAAACCGGAGCAACTGGACGACGTGGCCGAGTACGTGCTGACGCTGTCCGGCGAGGCCAAGCCCAGCGAAGCCTCCGCGCGTGGTAAGGAGATCTTCCACGGTCCCATCGGCGGCTGCTACTACTGTCACGGCGCCGACGCCAAGGGTGTTCCGTCACAGGGCGCGGCCAATCTGACTGACAAGATTTGGGCCATCGCCGACGTGCCGACGCAGAAGACCCTTCAGGACAAGAAAGCGGTCGTCAAGGGCTTTGTGACCAAAGGCGTCAACAACACCCGCATCATGCCGGCCTGGAAGGGGCGGTTGAACGACGACGATATCAAACTGCTGGCGGTGTACGTCCATCAGTTGGGCGGCGCCAAGTAAGGCATTGCGCCGGTTGGCGACGACCGGCTATCCGGCTCTCACCCCCCGACCTGGGGGGTGAAGCATTTTTAAACCTCGACCGGGTGTTTCAACCACCTCCTCGATTTTTCCCGAATCCCGGCGACGCATCCGGTTGATGGATCGCAATGACGCCGGTTTTCCGAAACGGTCAACATATTCGTGCCGTTTCACGCCAATCGGGTGGATCATGTCCGACAACAACGTTGAGCTTTATCAGAAGCGCATTCCCATCTATCCACGCTCCGTCAAGGGCCGGTTCCGTAACCTCAAAACCGGGGTCCTGGCGCTGGCTTACATCGTGTATTTTCTCCTGCCCTGGCTGCGCTGGGATCGGCCCAATGCGCCCGATCAGGCGGTGCTCTACGATTTGCCGGGCCGCCATTTCTACATTTTCGGCCTGACCATCCAGGTGCAGGACATTTTCTGGCTGGCGGGCGTCCTGATCATCTTCGCCATCCTGCTGTTTTTTGTGACGGGTCTGGCCGGGCGGGTCTGGTGCGGCTATTTCTGCTTCCAAACCCTGTGGACTGATCTGTACATGATGATCGAGCACTGGGTGCAGGGCGAGCGGCCGGCGCGGATGCGGCTGGACAAGGCGCCGTGGAACCGCGAGAAGCTGATCAAGAAGGGCGGAACCTACGCCTTGTGGCTGCTGGTGGCGCTCTGGACCGGGGTCAGCTTCACCGCGTACTGGGTGGATGCGCCGACGCTGGTCGTGGAACTGTTGACGGGCCAGGCGCCTTACGCGGCCTATTTCACCACCTTTTTCCTGACCGCCACCACCTTTGTCATGGCCGGACTGGCGCGCGAGCAGGTTTGCACCTATATGTGCCCCTACGCGCGGTTCCAGAGCGCCATGTTCGACCACGACACCCTGATCATTTCCTATGACGAGCAGCGCGGCGAAGGCGCCAAGGGCCGGGCCAAGTTGGGCAAGGGTCTGAAAACCCGCGAGGAACGGCAAGCGCAAGGGGTGGGCGATTGCATTGATTGCGGCTACTGCGTCCAGGTTTGCCCGGTCGGGATTGATATCCGCAACGGCCTGCAATACCAGTGTATTTCCTGCGCGCTGTGCATTGACGCCTGCGACGCCATCATGGACAACCAGAAATGGCCGCGTGGCCTGATCCGCTACACCTCGGAAAATGCGCTCAATGGCCGGAAGACCCGGTTGTTGAAGCCCAAGACCATCGGCTACGGAGTCGTTCTGACGGCGGCGACTGCCATCCTGATCTGGAGCGTGCTGACCAGCGCGCCCTATACCGGCACGGTCGAACAGATTCGCCAGCCGTTGTATACCCAGTTGGCGGACGGCGGCATCCGCAATACCTACGAGGTCAAGCTGAACAACAAGCTGACCGCGCCGATGACGGTGGGGATTCGCATCGAGGGTCTGCCCGGCGCGACCCTGGACATGGACGGCATGGAGCGGATCGAGTTGACGCCGCAGGAGCGAATCAAACTACTGGCGCGGGTGCAGATTCCGCCGGTGGTGGGCGGCAAGGCCCCTGGCGACAAGGTGACGTTCATCATCGAAGCCCTGGCGGGAGCGACGGCCGAGCCGATCCGTCGGGAAGTGCCGTTCTACGTCCCGGCCGGTAACTGATGAGCAATCTATTGCTCGGCCTCGCGCTCGGCGTCGGCGCGATCCTCCTCACCAACCTGGGGTTGATCCGCTTCGCGCGCCTGAGTGCGAAACAGGCCGCCGCTACGGTCGCGCTGGTCACGCT
>CALMNY010000019.1 GCA_937872125.1 uncultured Candidatus Competibacteraceae bacterium
GCGGCGCTGCTGAAAGACCAGTTCCTGGCCCGACCCGACGTCACGCGGGTCATCCTGTTCACCGCCAACCACGGCCAGCACCTGGCAATCATGGCCGGTTTTGAATATTGCCGGGGCGAGCGGGTGGTGACGCTGGACGCCGATCTGCAAAATCCCCCGGAGGAAATCGGCACGCTGCTGGCGGCGATGGACCAGGGCTATGACTATGTAGGCAGTATCCGGGCGACCCGCGAGGACAGCCTGTGGCGCCATGTCGCCTCGAAGCTGATGAACCGGCTGCGCGAGCGAATCACCCACATCAAGATGACTGACCAGGGCTGCATGTTGCGCGCTTATAGCCAGTCCATCGTCAAGGCGATTGTGGCGACACGCGAGGTCAGCACCTACATCCCGGCGCTGGCCTACACCTTCGCCGCCCATCCGACCGAGGTCACGGTCGCCCACGCCGAGCGCGCCGCCGGCGAGTCGAAATATCCACTGTACAAGCTGATCCGGCTAAACTTCGATCTGGTCACCGGCTTTTCGCTGGCGCCGTTACAGATGTTTTCGCTGGTCGGGATCGCCCTGTCGCTGGCCTCGGCGGCATTTGTGGTTTATCTGGCCATTCGCCGACTGGTCATTGGCCCGGAAGCGGAAGGGTTGTTCACTTTGTTTGGCATCAACTTCCTGTTGATGGGCATTCTGCTGTTCGGCATCGGCCTGCTGGGCGAGTACGTCGGCCGTATCTATCAACAAGTGCGCCAGCGTCCACGTTTCACCATCCAGGCGATTCTGGAGCAACGCGAAGAGGGAGAATGAAGCGATGACCCGCGCTGTCGTGTTCGCTTATCACAATGTCGGCGTGCGTTGTCTCAAAACGCTGCTCGCATACAGGGTCCAAGTGGCTCTGGTCGTGACCCATGCCGATAATCCGAACGAACAAATCTGGTTCGATAGCGTCGCCGCCACTGCTGTTGATTACGGCATTCCGGTGATCGCGCCTGAGAATCCCAACGCCCCGGAGGAGTTGCGGCGCATCCGCGAACTGGCGCCCGATTTCCTGTTCTCGTTCTATTACCGGCAACTGTTGACGCCGGAGCTGCTGGCCATTGCGCCGTGCGGCGCGCTCAACATGCACGGTTCGCTGCTGCCAAAATACCGTGGCCGGGTGCCGATCAACTGGGCGATCATTCATGGCGAGACCGAAACCGGGGCGACACTGCATTACATGGAGGCGAAACCGGATGCCGGCGACATTGTGGCCCAGACCGCCGTGCCCATCCTGCCCGACGACACCGCGCGGGAAGTGTTCGATAAAGTCACCGTCGCCGCTGAAATGACCTTGCATCAGGTGTTACCGGCTCTGATTGCCGGCAATGCGCCGCGCAGCGCGCAAAACCCACGCCAGGGCAGTTACTTTTCCGGTCGCAAGCCCGAAGACGGACGCATTGACTGGTCTGGATCGGCAGTGGGTGTTCACAACCTGGTGCGGGCGGTCGCCCCACCCTATCCCGGCGCATTTACCACCGTGGCTGGCCAGCCAGCGCGCGTTCTGCGAACGCGGGTAATGGTGGCGAACGCGATCCGGATCCCCGAACCCTTCCTTGAACTGGTTGGCGCCCGGCTGGTCGCCCGTTGCGCCGGCGGCGGCGCGCTGCACGTTCTTGCGCTGGAACTGGCCGGTGAACTCGTAACACCAGCGACCTTGATCGAACGGCTTGGGCCGGGTCCCTGGCGGCTTGGCGCCTGAAACGGCTGACGACGCCATCCTTCCACTCCGTTTTCCGCACATTTCTGGAATCACCCGTCCGTGACAAGAATTCTTATTCTCGGCGTCAACGGTTTCATCGGCCATCATCTGTCCCAGCGCATCCTGGCGGATACCGACTGGGAAATTTACGGGATGGACATGCAGGAGGATCGCATCCATGACCTGGTGGGCTACCCGCGTTTTCACTTCTTCGAGGGCGACATCACCATCAACCGGGAGTGGATCGAATACCACGTCAAAAAATGCGATGTGGCGCTGCCGCTGGTCGCCATCGCCACGCCGGCCACTTATGTGCGCGAACCGCTGCGGGTGTTCGAACTTGACTTCGAGGCCAACCTGCCCATCGTGCGGTCTTGCGTCAAGTACCGGAAGCGGCTGGTATTTCCATCAACTTCCGAAGTCTATGGCATGTGCGCCGACGCGGAGTTCGATCCTGCAAATTCACCGCTGATCTACGGGCCGATCAACAAGCCGCGCTGGATTTACGCCTGCGCCAAGCAGATGATGGACCGGGTCATCTGGGCCTACGGCATGGAGCAAGGACTGGACTTCACGCTGTTCCGCCCCTTCAACTGGATCGGAGCCGGCCTCGATTCGATCAACACGCCCAAGGAAGGCAGTTCGCGGGTCATCACCCAGTTCCTGGGCCAGATCGCACGGGGCGAGCCGATCAAGCTGGTGGATGGCGGGGCGCAGCGGCGGTCGTTCACCTACATTGACGACGGGATCAACGCGCTGCTCAAGATCATCGCCAATGAGCGGGGCGTCGCCAGCGGCCAGATTTACAACATCGGCAATCCGCGCAACAACCTGTCGGTGCGCGAGTTGGCGACCCGGATGCTGGAACTGGCGGCGGAGTACCCGGAATACCGGGACAATGCCGCCAGGGTGCAAGTGCTTGAAACCACCTCAGCGGACTACTACGGCCCAGGCTATCAGGATATGCAGCAACGGGTGCCGAAGATCGAAAACACCTGCGCTGATCTCGACTGGGAGCCGAAAGTGACGATGGATGACGCCCTGCGGCGCATTTTCGAGGCCTACCGGGCCCACATCGCCGACGCCAGCACTCTCGTTGATTGAACCAGGATGGCCACCCCCCTGCTGGTCCTCAAGGTTGACGTTGATACTCTGCGGGGAACGCTGGAAGGTGCACCGCGCCTGGTCGAACTGCTTCAACGTCATCAAACGGATGCGACCTTCCTGTTCAGTCTCGGTCCCGACCACACCGGCTGGGCGATCCGGCGGGTATTCCGACGCGGCTTTCTCGGCAAGGTCAAGCGCACCTCGGTCATCGAACACTACGGGCTGAAAACGCTGCTCTACGGAACGCTGCTGCCGGGGCCGGACATTGGCCGGCGCGCAGGCGATATGATGCGGCGAATTCATGCCGCCGGCTTCGAGACCGGCATTCACTGTTGGGACCACGTGTATTGGCAGGATCAGGTTGCCGGGGCCGACCGCGAATGGACGGTTCGCCAGATGCGCCAGGCAGTGGAACGGTACGCCGAGATTTTCGGCGCAGCGGCGACCGTGCACGGCGCGGCGGGCTGGCAGATGAACAGTCACGCGCTGCGCCTTACTGCGGAACTGGGTTTTACCTGCTGCTCCGACTCGCGTGGAACTCATCCGTTCCTGCCGGTGGTGGATGGCGCAACGATCCGTTGCCCGCAGTTCCCGACCACGCTGCCAACGCTGGATGAACTGATCGGCCTGGACGGCATCACGCCGGCCAATGTCGCTGATCGTCTGCTGGCGCTGACGGCGTCAGCACCGGCGACTGGACATGTCTTCACCCTGCACGCCGAACTCGAAGGCATGAAATTCCTGCCCATCCTGGATCGGTTGCTCACAGGCTGGCGGGCGCAGGGTTATCGCCTTGGCGCGTTGCGGACGCTGGCCGATGAAATGACGCTGGGCGCCTTGCCACGGCATGAGGTGGCTTACGGGACCGTGCCCGGCCGCACCGGAACCTTGCTGATCCAGAGACCCGCCACCCTAGTGGGCCACTAAATCCATTGTTAATTCCCCGTTCCTTGTTTTCCGTGCCTTCCGTGTTTTCCGTGGACCCATGAACACTATCCAGCCATTCCCCGCAGCCAAATTTCTTATCGGCCTGTTAACGTTGACCATAACGGCAGTGCTCGCGCTCTTCATCGCCCTGTCATTTTTCAACTATCCATCCGCCGATGATTTCTGCTATGCCGCCAAAGCAAAACAACTGGGTTTTATCGGGGCACAGGCGTTCTGGTACGAACACTGGTCGGGCCGTTACACCCTGAGCTTTACATACACTGTATTTTCCCTGGCAGGAGATATCTTTAAAAACTACCGATTTCCGCCCATTATTCTTCTCGTATCAACCTGGCTGGGATTTTGCTTTCTGACTGCAAAAATATCCCAAGGACATCTCTCAAAATTTCTTGTATTTATTATCGGAGGGATATGTGCTGTATTGTTTATCTCCGGCGCTCCAAATGTTGCCCAGACCTTCTATTGGCCCGGTGGAAGCTTTACTTACCAGATACCCAATGTTCTGCTGATTTTTCTTTTAGGATTACTGATCTGGCGTGAAACCACCGCGATGAGCAAGAGTAAGCGGATACTGATTTTTTTCCTTGCCAGCCTGCTCATTATTATCATCGTCGGCGCGAATGAAATCTCCCTGTTATTGACTGGCTCGATTTTGTCTGGCGGCGCTGTCTACGCCCTGTGGATGCAGCGGGAATCGCGCATGTTCTGGGCAGGACTGTTGTTGATCGCGCTCGGATTCACGCTCATCAGCATATCGGCGCCGGGCAATTATGAGCGCTACGCCACCCTCGATCAGGTGACTCAACTGCGGCTTACGCCGGTATTAGCCTCACTTCTTTATCCACCGTGGGTAATACTGCGGTTGCTGTACTGGCTTTCCAACCTGGGAGTATGGGCATCGGCCCTGATCCTGCTGGTTATTACCTTTCCTGTCGCCAAAAACTGGCTCTATTCCGATGGAAACTTCAAACGTTCATTTCTAATCATTCCAGTTTTATGGATCATCATGATTTTTGTGCTCAATGGAATTGGATTTTTGATCAACCACTATCCACTACCGGATCGAGCCGAGAGCGTCGTTTGGTTGCTTTTTCTACTTGGCTGGTATCCTTCCTTTATCATCCTGGCGCATTTTACTGTAGGTCGAAAAATCCCATTTGATGATCGTCGTCTCATTTCACCCGCGCTGGTACTGCTCATCATCAGTTTGCTGGGATCGCCCAATATCTTCGAGGCGTACAAGGATGTCTATCGGGGCCGCCGCTACGCCCAGGAGTTGCGCGATCGATTTGCTACGATCCAAGCCGCCAAAAATCGGGGAGAGACGGAGATCGTGGTCGACAGTATCTCAAGACCACCGGTCACCTTATTTGCCGCCTATCTTGAAACCGACCCTGAAAACTTCATAAATCAGTGCATGAGCGAATATTTCGAGGTCAAGTCCATCAAACTAGGTTCCCCT
>CALMNY010000020.1 GCA_937872125.1 uncultured Candidatus Competibacteraceae bacterium
AAAATCGCCCATCTGGCGCGGCTGGCCATCCGCGAGCAGGATGCGCCGGCCTATGCCCGTAATCTATCGGCCATTCTGGATCTGGTGGCGCAGATGAACGCCGTGGACACCACTGGCGTCGCGCCGATGGCTCATCCGCTCGACATGGCGCAGCGCCTGCGCGCCGATGAAGTGACCGAACCCAACCAGCGTGCGCATTTCCAGACCATCGCCCCCCAAGTCGAGGCCGGCTTGTATCTGGTTCCCAAGGTCATCGAATGAATTCGCATTTGCCCGCCGCCATGCACGACAAAACCCTTACCGAACTCAGCGCCGGTCTCGCCGCCGGCGCATTCAGCAGCGAAGAACTGACCCGCGTTTTTCTGGCGCGCATCGAACAGTTCAATCCGGGGCTGAACGCCTTTATCACCGTCACCGCCGAAGCGGCGCTGGCCCAGGCCCGCGCCGCCGATGCGCGCCGCCAGCGCGGCGAAGCAGGGCCGTTGACCGGCGTGCCCATCGCCCACAAGGATATTTTCTGCACCAACGGCGTGCGCACCTCCTGCGGATCGCGGATGCTGGATCGGTTCATCGCGCCCTACGACGCCACAGTGGTCGAGAAGCTGAACGCCGCTGGCGTGGTGATGCTGGGCAAGACCAATATGGACGAATTCGCCATGGGTTCGTCCAACGAAACCAGCTTCTACGGCCCGGTGCGCAATCCCTGGGACCTGGATGCGGTACCGGGCGGCTCGTCGGGCGGTTCCGCCGCTGCGGTGGCCGCGCGGTTGGTCCCCGGTGCGACCGGAACCGACACCGGCGGTTCGATTCGCCAGCCGGCGGCGCTGTGTGGCATCACCGGCCTCAAGCCGACCTATGGCCGGGTATCGCGCTGGGGGATGATCGCCTACGCCTCCAGCCTCGATCAGGGCGGGCCGATGGCGCGCACCGCCGAGGACTGCGCGCTGCTGCTGGGCGCGATGGCCGGCTTCGATCCGCGCGATTCCACCAGCGTGGATCGCCCCGTGCCCGATTACGTCGCTCTGCTCGACCGGCCGCTGGCCGGGTTGAAAATCGGTCTGCCGAAGGAATATTTCGGCGAGGGTTTGGATAGCGAAGTCGCCCGGGTGGTCGAAGCCGCCATCGCCGAATACCGCAAGCTGGGTGCGGAGACGGTCGAAATCAGCCTGCCCAACAGCCAGTTGGCGGTTCCCGCCTATTACGTAATCGCCCCAGCGGAGTGCTCTTCCAACCTGGCCCGGTTCGACGGGGTGCGTTACGGCCACCGCTGCGAGAATCCCAAGGATTTGCTGGACTTGTACACCCGTTCGCGCGCCGAAGGGTTCGGGGCCGAGGTCACCCGCCGCATTCTGGTCGGCACCTTCGCGCTGTCGGCGGGCTATTACGACGCCTATTACCTCAAGGCGCAGCAGATTCGCCGGCTGATCAGCGACGATTTCCGGCGGGCGTTCGAGCAAGTGGATGTGATCGCGGGACCGACTTCGCCGACCGTGGCTTTCAATCTCGGCGAGAAGGTGGACGATCCGATCACCATGTACCTGTCGGACATCTACACCATCGCGGTGAATCTGGCCGGGCTGCCCGGCTTGTCGTTGCCGGTGGGCTTCGTCGGCCAACGGCCGGTGGGTTTGCAACTGATCGGCCATTATTTCGCCGAGGATCGGCTGCTGAATGTGGCGCACCGCTATCAGCAGGTCACCGACTGGCACCGGCGTGCCCCCGCCGCCTTCGCCTGACAGGCTACTCCCCTCGCCCTTTGGGAGAGGGGCCGGGGGTGAGGGCGCTTCGCTTTCAAAAATTCAAGGTAGTACGACATGATGGAATGGGAAACTGTGATCGGGCTGGAAATCCACGCCCAGCTTGCTACCCAGAGCAAAATTTTCTCCGGCGCCTCGACGGCTTACGGCGCTGAACCCAATACTCAGGCGTGCGCGATTGACTTGGGGATGCCGGGCGTGCTGCCGGTGTTGAACCGGGAAGCGGCGCGGATGGCGGTCATGTTGGGGCTGGCGATTGGCGCCAAGGTGGCCCGCCGGTCGGTGTTCGCCCGCAAGAATTATTTTTACCCGGATCTGCCCAAGGGTTACCAGATCAGCCAGTACGAACAGCCGGTCGTGCAGACGGGCCAGCTCCGCATTGAACTGGAGGATGGTTCCAGCAAGGTGATCGGCATCACCCGCGCCCATCTGGAGGAAGACGCCGGCAAGTCGCTGCATGAGGATTTTCACGGTCTGTCCGGCATTGACCTCAACCGCGCCGGCACGCCGCTGCTGGAAATCGTCTCCGAGCCGGACCTGCGGTCGGCGAAGGAAGCGGTGGCGTACATGAAGAAGCTGCATCAGATGGTGGTGTATCTGGGCATCTGCGACGGCAACATGCAGGAAGGCTCATTCCGCTGCGACGCCAATATCTCCGTGCGGCGTAAGGGCGATCCTAAATTCGGCACCCGCGCCGAGATCAAGAATCTCAACTCGTTCCGCTTCGTCGAACGGGCGATTGAATTCGAGATCGAGCGGCAAATTGATCTGATCGAAGCCGGCGGCAAGGTGGTGCAGGAAACCCGGCTGTATGACCCGGACAAGGGCGAAACCCGCTCGATGCGCGGCAAGGAAGAAGCGAATGATTATCGCTACTTCCCCGATCCCGACCTGCTGCCGCTGGTACTGGACGACGAGTTCATCGCCGCCGCCCGCGCCAGCCTGCCGGAACTGCCGGACGCCAAGAAACAACGCTTCATGACCCAGTACGGCCTATCCAGCTACGACGCCGGAGTGCTCACCACCAGCCGCGAGTTGGGCGATTATTACGAAACGACCGTGGCGGCGCTGGGCGGCGAGCCGAAGCTGTGCGCCAACTGGGTCATGGGCGACCTGGCGGCGTTCCTGAACAAGGAGAATCGGGATATTGCCCAAACTCCGGTCAGCGCGGCGCAACTGGCCGGGCTGCTGCGGCGGATTCAGGACCGGACCATTTCCGGCAAGATCGCCAAGGAAGTGTTCGAGGCGATGTGGGCCGGCGAGGGCGATGCCGACGCCATCATCGAAAAGCGTGGCCTGCGGCAGATCAC
>CALMNY010000021.1 GCA_937872125.1 uncultured Candidatus Competibacteraceae bacterium
GCAGCGCCGGGGTGGTTCGACCGTAGCGATTCCACAACTCAGATAGGATCGCTATCTGCTTTCACGGCTTGCTCTTTTTGCCCTGGCGGGACTGGCGCCGCAGAAACGCCGGGATGTCATCGTCACGGTCTGGTTCCCGCGCGGACTCATCCGGGGCGGACAACCGGCGCGACATCCGCTGCGATGAATAATAGCTTTCCTTGCTAAACCGGGCGTCGTCGCGGGCGGCGGCCAGTTTCTCCAGTTCACTCACCACTGCCTCCAGCCATGGATGATCCTGCGCCAGCCGTTTCGCCTTGGCCAGCAACCGGTCCACCCGATCCCAGTCGCCCTGCCGGGCGGCGGTGCGGGCCTGAAGCTGCAAGCCGGCGCTCTCGATTTCCGCCAGCCGCGCTGTCACCCGCTCGTCTTCGGCCACCGCGCCGAACGCCGCCACCGGCAGTACCGGCAGCGCCAGCGTCGCCGCCACTCCGCTCCGGGCCTGCCCCTCCAAATCGGTCCAGGCCAGTTCCACTTCCAGCAATGGCAAGGGTCTTTCGTCCGCCCCTTCGATCTCCTGATGGCTAACGTTGAGCCGCAGCACGGCCCAGGCTTCACTGTCGTAGGCCAAATCGGGCAGGCGCCAGATGCCGTCGCCCCCGCTGGGATAATCATTCAGCAGTTCCAGCTTGACGCCGGGCGCTGCCCGCACCAGCAAGCGCAAGCGCCGGGCGCACAGGGCTTGCATCAATGCGAATTCCTCCTCGAATTTGTCCAGCAGGTCGTCGGCGGTATCGCTGTAGTAGGGATTGCCCATGCCGGCTTTGGCCATGCCGACCATCAACTCTTCGTTGAAGTGGTTGCCGAGGCCATAGGTGGAGGTGGTCACGCCGGTTCCCGCCAATTCGGCGCATTGCCGGGCGATTTCCTGCGGGTCGCATAACCCTTGGTTGGCGTTGCCATCGGACAGCAGCACGATCCGGTTGAGGCTGTCGGGGCGCAAATGCCGGGCCACTTCCCCCGCGCCCTCCACCCAGCCGCCGTGCAGATTGGTGCAACCGCCCTCCTGAACCATGCCCAGCGCCGCTTGAAATGGCCGCTGATCCGTGACGGGTCGGCTGGTGACCAGGACATTCACCTGATCATCGAACACCACCAGCGCCGCCCGGTCGCGGGCGTCCAGGCGCTGAATCATGGCGTGGGCGCACCGGCAGGCTTCTGTCAGCGGCTGGCCGCTCATCGAGCCGGAACGATCCAGCACCAGGGCCAGATTGAAAGGAGGGCGCGGCTGGCTCGCACCCGCCGGGCGCGGCGGCGCTGTGATCCGCACCAGGAGCTCTACGGTATTGGTATGGCCGGCCAGCAGCGCCGAGCGGCGCGGATTGAGCCGCAGAACCGGATCGGCCTCATGAGGTGGTTTTGTATTCATGACTGGTTACCTCGTTTGAAGAATTCTTCGCGCAACACCTGCCTGAACGCGCCCGCCGCCCGCTCGATGCGATCCTCGTCCAGTTGTTGCAACCACGGGGGTTCGATCAGGACTTCGCAACCGGTCGCCAGCCGCAATTTCAACACCTCGGCGCGCTCGACCTGGCCGGCGGCATTGCCCAGCGCCTGTAAATCGCTCCGCAGGCGTACCCGCGCCTGGGTGGCGTCAGCGGCGGAGGTCAGGGCGGAAGGGGCGCCGCCAGTGGCAGCCGCCTGCCGCTGGAACCGAGCGACCAGCGCCTGCGCCTGCTGCCGGAGATCACCCGGCTCCGGACGCGGCGCGGGCAGCAGCGCGATCAGCCCGGCGTCGTCGGTGTGGCGGATCAGTTCGGCGATCTTGGCCAGCGGCCAGCCGTCGCCCAATAACACCCGCACTACCAGACACTCCAGCACCTGCCGCCGCTGAAACCGGATTTCGCGCCCCGCCCGCCCCGGTTTGCTCAACGCACCGATGCTCAGGTAATAGCGGATCAGACGGGCATTCACCCCGCCGAGCCGCCCTTCCGGGTCCAGCGGGGCCAGTTGGCGATCCACTTCGGCCACCAACTCGTCCAGGGACCCTTCCCAGGAAGTCGTTTCTGACAACATAAATTGAAAAATCGCCATTTGCTGTTAACGACGATTATGTTGTCATAGACAGTGATTGTTGTCAATACAGGTAGTGAGCCAGGAACCCAGCGGCGAAGGCGGCAGGCTGGCGTAGATTATGAGTAATTCAGAAACCCTGACGCCATTTTGGCGACAATGATATACTAAATTATGTTTGATCACTTCAGGAGTCGTTGATGAGAACCGCCACCGCCAAGCAGGAACGCATCGGCGCCCGCGTCCCCCACGAGGTCTACGAGACGCTGTGCCGGGCCGCCGAACTGACAGGGGCGACGGTCAATCAGTTTCTGGTGCAATCGGCCTTGAAGGAAGCCCAGGCCGTCATCGAGCGGGAGGAGGTCATCCGCCTGTCGCCCCGCGACTGGAACTGGCTGCTCGACCTGCTGGAAAATCCGCCGAAACCCAACGCCCGGTTGCAGGCGGCCACGGAACGCTACCAGAAGGCCCAGCGCGATGATGCAGGTACTGCCTTTAACTGGGAGCCATGACCGGCAGGGTTTCGATGGTGGCCGCCAGGAACTGAACGACTGGCTGCGGAAAGTTGCCCGCCAGCATCAGGATAAGGGCCTGTCGAAGACTTTCGTCGCCACTCGCGAGGACGCGCCGGACCGTATCCTTGGCTATTACGCGCTGACGCTCGCCGAACTCGAAAACCGCCATCTGCCGGAGGCTTGGCGCAACAAGCTGCCACGCCGCATTCCAGGCGTGCGACTGGGCCGGCTGGCGGTTGATCGGCGATGTCAGGGCAAGGGCCTCGGCGAATTACTGTTGATCGATGCCCTGACCCGAACGCGGCGAATTTATACCGAGGCCGGGGGTATCGGCCTGTTCGTTGATGCGATTGATGAAGAGGCGGCGGGGTTTTACCGGCGCTTCGGTTTTGCGGCTTGCCCGGATAATCCGCTGTTGCTGTTCCTGCCGGCGAAGGTAATGGGATGAAGGGACAACTCGTAAGGTGAGCCACGAATCACTATCCGGTCCCGCTCGCCAAACATCCAGTTTGTTTGGATACGAAGCTGGAGCGCGAACCTTGTTGCAAAAGTTCGCAAATTAGCTAACATATTCCCGTGAACTGGACAATCAGCTACTTCAACGAACAAGTTCGGAAGGAAATCAGCGACTGGCCAGTGGGTCTCTATGCCGACTTCCTGCGGCTGATCTCTCTGATGGAAGAGCACGGCGCGGATCTGCGCCTGCCGCACTCGCGGGCTATGGGTGAAGGAATCTTTGAATTGCGCTGCAAAGGTAAGGAAGGAGCAGGCCGGGCGTTCTACTGCACAATGATCGGACGGCGGATCATCATCCTGCACAGCTTCATCAAGAAAACGCAGCAGACCCCGGACCTGGAACTGAAAATTGCGCGCCGACGACTGAAGGAAATCAATCGTGGATAACGATCCATTCAATCCGGTACCGCTCAACGTCAAGGCGGAGCTTGACCAGGCCATGAACCGCCCCGGCTTTAAGGAGGCTTGGGAGGCGCTGGAAGAGGAATATGCGGCGCTGGGTGAACTGCTCAAGGCCCGCAAGCAGGCCGGACTGACTCAGGAAGAAGTAGCGGCGCGCATGGGTACCACCAAGAGCGCGGTGTCGCGCCTTGAGGCGTCGCTCAGGAACGAGAATCACTCCCCATCGTTCGCAACGCTGCGTAAGTACGCACATGCCTGCGGCAAGCGCCTTGTGATCAAGATGACATAATGGTTAACAAGCTGTTAATTTTGATCCACCACGAAACGGGCAGCTTTCTCAAATTGGGTTGAAAATCTATTTAGGAACAAGTCGTTTAGTGATGATTTCAAGGAGATTCTACAATGAAACACTGGTCGAATTGGATAGTGGCTGATCCCAAGATCATGATGGGTAAACCGGTCATTTTTGGAACCCGAATCACAGTCGAACTCATTCTTGAAAAACTTGCTGCCGGAGAAACCGTCGAGCAGATCATCGAGGCCCATCCTCGATTAACCCGGGAAGCCGTTCGGGCGGCGTTGGCTTTCACCTCGGATGTATTGCATTCGGAAACCATTTATCCCTTTTCCGAGAAAGCCGCGTGAAATTCGTAGCCGATGAAAGCGTTGACTTTCCCATTGTCGAACGCCTTCGTCAGGATGGCCATTCAGTTTGGGCGGTTGTGGAGATGGACTCAGGTATCTCCGACGATCTCGTACTCGATCACGCCAATCGCCAGAATGCTGTTTTGCTGACTGCTGATAAAGACTTCGGCGAACTGGTATTCCGCCTGAAACGCCTGAACTTCGGAGTTGTGCTAGTACGGCTGGCCGGTTTACCGCCGCGACGCAAGGCAGAAATTGTGGCGCGTGCTGTCGAGGAAAAGGGCGAAGAACTGAAAGATGCTTTTTCAGTCATTACCGCCAATACTCTGCGAGTTCGCCAACGCCTCGTGCAGGACAATACGCCATCTGGGAAATAGGACCGTAGATGCCCACCCTGAACTGGATCGGCAAGGAAGCCGTCGTCAAACACCACAAGGACGTACCGTTCCGTTTGCTGGAACCCGTGCCAGAGCTTTCTTGTGGAATCGCCGACACCGGCAACTTGATCGTCCAAGGCGACAACCTCCATGCGCTCAAGGCCCTGCTGCCCCGCTACGCCGGTCAGGTGAAGTGCATCTACAT
>CALMNY010000022.1 GCA_937872125.1 uncultured Candidatus Competibacteraceae bacterium
GAGTGATCCGGCGCGGGCGGTTCATTGGCGAAACCGACGTTGCGCGGGCGCGGCAGCAGGGTATCCAGCACGCGATCCTGAGCCGCTTCCTCGGCGCGGTGACAGACCTTCTGGGTCTCTTCCTCGCGCACCATCTTCACCGCCATGTCAATCAGATCGCGGATGATGGATTCCACGTCGCGGCCCACGTAGCCGACTTCAGTGAACTTGGTCGCTTCGACCTTGATGAACGGCGCGTTGGCCAGCTTGGCCAGGCGGCGGGCGATTTCGGTTTTGCCCACGCCGGTCGGGCCGATCATCAGAATGTTCTTGGGAGTGATTTCGTTGCGCAGTTCCGGCGCCACCCGCATCCGCCGCCAGCGGTTGCGCAGGGCGATGGCCACGGCGCGCTTGGCGGCGTCCTGGCCGATGATGTGCTTGTCCAGTTCCTGGGCGATTTCTCGGGGGGTCATCTCCGACATGGCTCGGCTACCGTCTGGGGGTGGGGCGAAAACAGCGTGGCGGGCGGATCCGGCGTACAGTTCCGATCATGCGCCCGCCAGTTCTTCCAGGGTCAAATTCCCGTTGGTATAGATGCAGATACCAGCAGCGATTTTCAACGCCTGCTCGACGATGGTCCGGGCATCGAGTTCAGTGTGTTCCAACAGGGCTTGAGCAGCCGCTTGGGCATAAGCGCCGCCGGAACCAATCGCCGCCAGGTCGCGTTCCGGTTCGATCACATCGCCGTTGCCGGAAATGATCAGGGTCACGCCGGGATCGGCGACGATCAGCAGCGCCTCCAGCCGCCGCAGCATCCGGTCGGTGCGCCAATCCTTCGCCAGCTCCACCGCAGCGCGAGTCAGGTTGCCGCCGTGCTTTTCCAGCTTGCCTTCAAAGCGTTCGAACAGGGTGAACGCATCGGCGGTGCCACCGGCGAACCCGGCGATCACCTTGTTCTGATACAGCCGGCGCACCTTGCGCGCGTTGCCCTTCATCACGGTGTTGCCCAGCGTCACCTGCCCGTCGCCGCCGATCACGACTCGACCGTTGCGACGCACGGCGATCACCGTGGTGCCATGCAATGATTCCATGCGGTTGCCTCCCGGTTTGACCCGGATTGTACACAATAGACTGGGCCAGAAATGGGGCCGGCTACGGAATTCTCAAGCCCACCCGGCAAAAAGAGTCCATCCCTTCCGGGTTTTCCGTGTGTTCCGTGTGTTCCGTGGACAAAAAGAAGCCCCGGTTTCAAGGGGGAATGGAACCGGGGCGAATAGGTTATCCAGTTCAGCGAACCGGATATAGCCCGCTCAGGGAGGGAAGCGGACAGGCGTAAGGGCTTACGCTTAATCACTAAGATAGGGGCGATTCCAAAAAGTTCAATGGCGTGCTCAACGCGATGGCGTGCTCAACGCGAGCGTTGATAGGTTCCCACCAGTTCGGTGCTGGCCAGGACGTGGCTTTTCATCGCCTGCTCCAGCGCAGCCTTGGTGGGCTTGCCCAGATCGGGCAATACCGTACTCAGGGCGTAGAGTTTGTGGAAATAGCGATGCCGGCCAATCGGCGGACAGGGACCGCCATAGCCGGTGCGGCCCCAGTCGTTCAGCCCCTGCCGGGTCCCCGCCGGCAAAGCGCCGGGCGCTACGGCTTCCGCGAGGCCGGTCGCGGTGGGCGGAATGTTGTACAGCACCCAGTGGACCCAGGTCATGCGCGGCGCGGCGGGATCGGGCGCATCCGGGTCGTCCACGATCAGGGCCAGGCTTTGGGTTCCAGCGGGCAGGCCCGACCAGCGCAGTTCCGGCGACAAATCCCGGCCATCGCAGGTCAGGCGGGCCGGCATCGCGCCGTTGTGGGCGAACGCCGGTGAGGTGAGCGTCAGGGTCATCGGGGGTCTCCTGTCGTTAGCAATCGGATTTCAGGCCATCAGATTGGCTGGAAATCATGCGCTTTTTGCCTTGTCGAAGTAGCGGACATCCGCCAAGCCGGCAAAATCCTCATCCTGGGTCCACAACGTTGCGCCCTGAGCACGGGCCGTGGCGAGAATCAGGCTATCGGCCATCGCCAAACCGAGATCGCGGGAAATCCGGGCGGCGGCCAGCGCCAGCGAGGTATCGATGTCCACCACCGCGCTTTGCTGCATGGCGACAACCACGTTATGCGCTTCCTTTTCGCCATGGGTGCGGAGCAGGTACTTGAAGACTTCAAAAATCACGATGACTGGCACAATCAATGCGCCGGTTTCCTGAATAACTGCCTTGAAAGCCGGGCCGTTTGGGCCTGCTGTCAAAAATTCGATCCAGCCTGACGAATCGACCACGTTCATAGTTCGCGGTCCTTCTTCTCGCGCTCGAAGGGCAGATCGACGCCTTTGAGAATCCCATAAAATGATTCAATCGGCATCACCGGCACCAGTTCGATGCGCCCATCGTAGGTTAGCACCTGAAATTTCTGGCCAGCTTTCAGTTGCAACTTTTCCCGCACGGCTTGGGGAATAACGATCTGATATTTTGGGGATAAAGTAACAGATTCCATGAGAGGCTCCTTGCAAATTGGGGAATAGCGACTATTTAGAAAATCGTTCATTCATTCACAAGTCTTAAAGCAGATCGATCAATACCTCGTCATACTAGCGGAACATGAGCCTTGTACCACGCGAAAGCGAAGGAAGAAAATCCAGAACACTGGTTCACGGGGAACCCCACAATGGGTCATTATCAAGCCGGACAAACAATAAGAACCATGCGCAAAACCATGTCTTGAGTCTCTTACGACAACAAAAGTCTTAGAAAAACAAGCAACTGGCATTGTTAGCTTGGTTGCGAAAAAAGTGTTTAACAATGCGGCTGGCCGAATCGTGGAATCCCGCCTATGCCGATTTGGGTTTCGACCCCGACGACAACGCCGATCCGCCGTTTCTAAAACCCGCCATCGAGGAACTCGCCAAGACGGATCGCGCATGAAAACGGCTATTTTGAGCAGCATTCACCTGGCCGGGCGGCAAGTGGAATACCGGCTGATCCGCTCGAAAGCAGCGAAGCGGCTCCGGGTGCGGGTAGGGCCAGCGGGCGTTGAAGTCGTGCAGCCCGCCGCCCACAGAGCCAGCGAGGTCGAGGCGTTTCTGCGCGCCAACGATGCCTGGATCATCGCCCAACTGGAACGGGTCGAGCGCCTATACCCGCTGCGGCGGCCACAAACCCGCGCGAGCGGCGAAATCCTCTACCGGGGCGAGCCGACCCCGGTTCACGTCGTCAATCACGCCCACCGCCAAGGCCCCGCCAAGGTCGTGTTTGAGCAGGACCGCTTGCTGATTATTCGCGGCCCCGAATCCCGCACCTCGCCCGCGCAGAGTCTGGAGAACTGGTTGCGCAAACAGGCGCGCGTCGCTATCGAGCAACACATTGCGGTGGTGGCGGGCCAAATCCAGCGCACTCCCCGCACCATCTACATCATGGATCAACGTACCCGCTGGGGAAGCTGTTCCTCGCGCCAAAATCTCTCCTTCAACTGGCGGCTAATCATGGCGCCGGAGTTCGTGCTGCACTATCTCGTGACCCATGAAGTCGTCCACCTCGCCATCCCCGATCACTCGAAAC
>CALMNY010000023.1 GCA_937872125.1 uncultured Candidatus Competibacteraceae bacterium
GCCATGGCCCGTAATAAATACATTTACTGTCTGGCCGACGCCGCTATCGTCATCGCCGCGGATCGGGAGCAGGGTGGTACCTGGCATGGCGCGATGGAAAATTTGAAACGCGGCTGGACGCCCCTATGGGTTAAGCCACACCCCGATCCCGCTTCCGGCAATGCTGAACTGACCCAGCGGGGTGGACGCGAGTTGCCGGTGGAGTTGGGCGATCTGACGGCGCTGTGTGGCCGGGAGGTCCTGCTTGCAGTTGATCATTCGCCCGCTTTGATCGCGGAACCCGCGCCGCCCGCCCTCAAACGGCGTGAGACTCCAGCGCCGGCGGCGGGGACCATACTGGACAACCTGGATTTTTATCAATTATTTCTGCATCGCCTGCGGGCATTAACCGCAAAAGCGCCGGCCACTGATCAGGAATTGCTAACCCATCTCGACATCGGTAAACCGCAGTTGCGGGATTGGCTGAAGCGGGCCATGGACGAAGGGCGGGTGATAAAGCTCGGCAAGCCGGCGCGCTATCAGTGGCGGTCGGCGCAGCCAGAACAAAACTCATTTTTGCTAATGAGTAAGTGCTGAAAATCTATCAGGATCGTTATGATTACTAATACGGTTGAAATGGCTGTTTCTCTTTTGAAAAAGATATCGCACCTCATGTAAACCAGTTTTCGATGCTTAAACCGGAATAGCCCATGAAATCCGTCGTATTGCGTGTGACCAAAATCAGACCGCGGGTGACGGCAATGGCGGCGATTTGGCCATCGGCGAAGGCGCTCGGTTGCCCCACGCTTTCCAGCCGGGCGCGTTCTTGCGCGTGCCAGCGGGCGGCGTCAGCATCGTAGGGAATAATCATCATTCCGGGCGACCCCACTAACTGGTCGTAGGCTTTCGCCAACGCCTGTCGTCGGGATGGGCTGGGATGGCGGGCGATGCCGAAGCGGATTTCGTGTTCGATCACCGCAGCGGTTTGGCAATGACGCCAGTCCTGCTGGTAGCGCCCCAGAACCCCAGGGTTTGGACAGGGGCGAACCAGTTCCGAGAGAATGTTGGTATCGAGCAGGTATTTCATTCGATGGCAACCGGCCGCCCAGGTGACCCATCACGCCACTGACGAATCTCTTCATCGCTCCAGTCAGCAAAGGCATCGGCCTCGGCCAGTTCCCGGCGAATGGTCAGCAGGCGGTTCCAACCATCCGGCTCGCGGGATTGCGCATCGAGCAACCGTTCGTAATCGTCCACCGACAATAAAACAGCTACGGGTTTGCCCCGTCGGCAAATGGTGGTTGGTTGACCCGCCTCGACTTGGTGAATAATGGCGGTTAGTTGATTCCGGGCTTCGGCAATGGATACCATGTTGAACTCCAAATGGCTATTTGGATGGCCATGTTACTATCGACATCCCCTGCGGCCAATGATATCGGGCGAGTCATGAAAAATACCTGCTCCCAGTCCGCCCTGTGCAGGGAGGGCTGAACCATCGCTCGATCCAACACATCCCGCTATCTGGTCGGCATAGACCTCGGCACGACCCACACGGTCGTCGCCTACGCCGATCTCCACAGCACTGCCATCCATCTGTTCGCCATCGAGCAATTGGTTGCGCCCGGCCTGGTGGCGGCGCGGCCCCTGCTCCCTTCGGCGCGCTATCACCCGGCGGCGGGCGAACTGACGGCGGCGGATCGGCAACTGCCCTGGCCGTTCGCCGATCCCGGCGAGGTGGCCGACGTCATCGTGGGCGAACTGGCGCGGGAGCGCGGCTCGCGGACGCCGGGCCGACTGGTGGCCAGCGCCAAAAGCTGGCTATCCCATGCCGGTGTGGATCGCACTGCGCCGATCCTGCCCTGGGGCGCGGCAGAGGAAGTCGCCAAGGTCTCGCCGGTCGCCGCCAGCGCCAGCACCCTGGCCCATATCCGCGCCGCCTGGAATCACCAGTTTCCCCGCCAGCCGCTGGAACGGCAGGAACTGGTGTTGACGGTGCCGGCTTCGTTCGACGAGGCGGCGCGGGCGCTGACCGTAGAGGCGGCGCGGCTGGCTGGTTTGCCGCAACTCCGACTGTTGGAGGAGCCGCAGGCGGCCTGCTACGACTGGCTGCACCGCCATCAGAGCGACATAGCGGCGGCGCTGGGCGGCGCGCGGCTGCTCCTGGTCTGCGACGTAGGCGGCGGCACCACCGACCTCACCCTGATTCAAATCGAGTCGGATGAGCGGGGTCCGAGACTGACCCGCATCGGCGTCGGCGACCATCTGATGCTGGGCGGCGACAACATGGACCTGACCCTGGCGCGCACCGTCGAGGCGCGGCTGGGCGGCGGGCGGTTAAACGCGGGCGAACTGTCGCAACTGTGGCAGCAATGCCGGAACGCCAAGGAACGCCTGTTGGCCGACGCCGCGCCGGAGCAGGCGACCGTCACGGTGCTCGGCGGCGGTGCGCGGCTGATCGGCGGCGCGCGGTCGGCGCAACTGAGCTGCGACGAGGTGCGCGGGCTGCTGGTGGATGGGTTTTTGCCAGTGGTCGAGTTCGGGGAGCGGCCCCGGGGCCGGCGGGCGGCAGTGGTGGAATTTGGTCTGCCTTACGCCGCCGATCCCGCCATCAGTCGCCATCTGGCGGCGTTTCTGGCGCAACATGCGGATGCCTGCCGGCGGGCGCTGGGCGAGCGGGCGCCAGCGGACGGCCCCGCCCTGCCGGATGCGGTGTTGCTGAACGGCGGAGTGTTCCACGGCGCGGCGCTCGCCGGGCGGCTGCTGGATCTTTTAGCCGGCTGGCGCGGCGAGCCCTTGGCGCGGCTGGACAATCCCGAACCCGATCTGGCGGTGGCGCGCGGTGCAGTGGCCTACGGGCTGGCGCGGCGCGGCCAGGGTTTGAAAATTGGCGGCGGTTCAGCCCGCAGCTATTTTCTGGTGGTGGACAGCGCAGGCAAGCAAAAGCAGGGCGTCTGCCTGCTGCCGCGCGGCGCGGAGGAAGGGCGGGAAATTCGGCTGGATCGCACCTTCTCGCTGCGGCTGGGCGCGCCGGTGCAGTTTCATCTGCTGTCCTCGACCGGGGACGCCGTACATCTGCCGGGTGAACTGGTGACGCTCGATGCGGAGGAGTTCGCGCCCCTGCCGCCGGTCGCCACAGTGATCGAAAGCGAAGCGGGCGCGGGCGAGGTGCCCGTGCAATTGCTGGCGCAACTGACCGAGGTCGGCACGCTGGAAGTGGATTGCGTCGCGGCGGAACCCTCACCCCCGGCCCCTCTCCCAGGGGGCGAGGGGAGCGCGAACCGGGGGCGCTGGCGATTGGCGTTTCAATTGCGCGGCGGCGATGCGGCGACATTGGCTCGGCTGCATCCGCGCTTTCCCGAGGCGGCGGCGCGGTTCGAACGGTTCTACGGTTCCCGCGCACCCGATGTGGAAGCGAAGGAAATCAAGGGTCTGCGTGCTGATCTGGAACGTCTGCTGGGTAAGCGCGAGACCTGGGAAACGCCGCTGTTGCGCGAATTGTTCGGCGTGTTGTGGGCCGGGGCTCGCCGGCGACGGCGGTCGGCGGAGCACGAGCGGCTGTGGTTCAGTCTGGCCGGTTATTGTCTCCGGCCGGG
>CALMNY010000024.1 GCA_937872125.1 uncultured Candidatus Competibacteraceae bacterium
ATCTGGTGCCGAAGAGAGGACTTGAACCTCCACTGGGTTACCCCAACTAAGACCTGAACCTAGCGCGTCTACCAATTCCGCCACTTCGGCTAAGTGGCTGTCGCACCGCGTGCAGCGACAACGGAAGCGAACTATACGGATTGCCTGCCGGACTGTCAATCCGCTCTCTTTCACGTTTTTACAACCTTACTAAGTGATTCAATGACCCATAAAAAACACGGCTCCTGGCGTCAGCTTGACCCCTTTGTGGCCCGGGAACAGAAGAAATACGGCCAGGCCGCGCCCAGCCGCGAATTCATTCTGAACTCTCTCGAAGAGCGGGGTATGCCGCTCACTTTAGCCGAACTGTGCGCCGAGTGGCGGCTGGAGGGCGAGGAGGAAATCGAGGCCCTGGCCCGCCGCCTGCGAGCGATGGAACGCGACGGCCAGTTGATCCGCAATCGCCGCGAGGGGTATGGCCTGGTCACCAAGATGAATCTGGTCACCGGGCGGGTGATTGGCCATCCGGAAGGTCACGGGTTTCTGATTCCCGACGAAGGCGGCGACAGCCTGTTCCTCTCGCCCCGGCAGATGCGCAAGCTGCTGCACGGCGACCGGGTGGTGGCGCGGGTGATCGGTGTGGATTACCGGGGCCGGCGCGAGGGCGCAGTGGTCGAAGTGCTGGAGCGCAACACCGAAACTGTGGTGGGCCGGTTCTGCGAGGAGCGTGGCGCCTGCTTCGTCATTCCCGACAACAAGCGCATCAACCAGGACATTATGGTGCCGCCCGACGGACGTGGCGCGGCGCAAGCCGGCCAGATCGTGATCGTCGAGCTGATCGAACAGCCCAGCGCCCAGAGCCGGCCGCTGGGCCGGGTCAAGGAGGTGCTGGGCGAGCACATGGCGCCGGGGATGGAAGTGCGCATCGCCATCGCCAGCCACGGCATTCCGGTGGAATGGCCGGAAACGGTCCTGGCGGAAGCCCGCCAGCACGGCGAGTCGGTGCCGGAGGCCGCCAGACAGGGCCGCTGGGATGTGCGCGCCATGCCGCTGGTGACGATTGACGGCATCACGGCGCGCGATTTCGACGATGCGGTTTACTGCGAACGGCGCGGGAACAACTGGCGGCTGCTGGTGGCGATTGCCGACGTGTCCTGGTACGTGCAGCCGGGCACCGTGCTGGACCGGGAAGCGCGCAAGCGCGGCAATTCGGTGTATTTCCCGGATCGGGCCATTCCGATGCTGCCGGAGGCGCTGTCCAACGGTCTCTGTTCGCTCAATCCCGAGGTGGACCGGCTGTGTCTGGTCTGCGAGATGACGCTCAACGCCGAGGGTCGCATCATCCGTTCCCGTTTCGCCGAGGCGGTGATGCGCTCCCATGCCCGGCTGACCTACGATACGGTGGCGGCCATCGTTGCTGACCGTGACCCCCGGATGCGGGCTGAATATGCTGCACTGGTTCCGCATCTGGACCGGCTGCACGAGTTATATCAGGTGTTGCGGGCGACGCGGGAGCAGCGCGGGGCGATGGATTTCGACACCCAGGAAACGGTGATCGAGTACAGCGCCGAGCGCAAGATCGAGCGCATCCTGCCGACCGAGCGCAACGACGCCCACCGCCTGATCGAGGAGTGCATGATCGCCGCCAACGTCGCGGCGGCGCGGTTCCTGCAACGCCAGAAAATGCCGGGCCTGTACCGGATTCACGAAGGACCGACCGAAGACCGGCTCAACAAGCTGCGCGCCTTTCTGGGCGAACTGGGGCTGGGGCTGGGCGGTGGTGACAAGCCTTCGCCGCTGGACTACACCCGGCTGCTGGAACGGGTCCGCGACCGGCCCGACGCCCATCTGATTCAGACCGTGATGCTGCGCTCGCTGGCCCAGGCGATCTACAGTCCCGGCAATGTTGGCCATTTCGGGCTGGCGCTGGACGCCTACGCCCATTTTACCTCGCCGATTCGCCGCTATCCCGATCTGCTGGTCCATCGCGCCATCCGCCACGCGATCAACGGCGGCAAACCGGCCGAGTTTTTCCACCCCCACCCCGAACTGGTCGGGTTGGGCGAGCACTGCTCGATGACCGAACGGCGGGCGGACGAGGCGGTGCGCGACGCCGTGGAATGGCTCAAGTGCGAATTCATGCTGGACAAGGTCGGGCAGGTGTTCGAGGGTATCATCACTGCCGTTACCGCCTTCGGCCTGTTCGTGGAATTGCGCGGCGTGTTCGTGGAAGGCCTGGTACACGTCACCTCCCTGCGGAATGATTATTACCAGTTTGATCCAGTGGGTCATCGTCTGCACGGCGAACGCTCCGGGCAGGTCTATCGGCTGGGCGACCGGCTGACGGTGCGGGTCGTGCGGGTGGATCTGGACGAGCGCAAGATTGATTTCGAGCCGGTCGAGAATGAGCGCCGCGAGCATGGCCAGCGTAATCGCTATCTGCGCCGGCGGCGGACGGAGTGAGACCCGTGGGAGAGACCTTGATCTACGGACTGCACGCGGTAATGGCGGCGCTGAACTCCGAACCGGAGCAGGTGCGCGGGCTGTGGCTGGAACGCCAGCGCCGGGATAAACGGATGCAAGCCCTGCTCGATCAGGTCGCCGGGCAGGGCGTGGCCGTTCACTGGGCCGACCGGGCGGAACTGGACCGGCTGAGCGGCGGCGCGCGCCATCA
>CALMNY010000025.1 GCA_937872125.1 uncultured Candidatus Competibacteraceae bacterium
GACCTGTTGCTATGGAGCGCCGCCTGCGTGGTGCACGAAGCCTTCAAGGCGGATGGGTTGCGCAAGCTGCGCGCCGAACATCCCGACGCCAAGGTGCTGGTCCACCCGGAATCGCCACTGGACGTGATCGCCCAGGCCGACGTGGTGGGTTCGACCACGGCGCTGGTCGAGGCGGTGCGCAAGCTGCCGGCGAAAAAGTTTATCGTCGCCACCGACAACGGCCTGTTTCACAAGATGAAGCAGGCGGCGCCGGACAAAATCCTGCTGGAAGCGCCCATTGCCGGCAAGGGCGCGACCTGCGTCAGTTGCGCCCACTGTCCGTGGATGGCGATGAACGGCCTGCGCAATCTGGCTCAGGTGCTGGAAACCGGCGGCAATGAAATCACGATTGATGAAGCGGTGCGCGAACGGGCGGCGCTGCCGATCCGCCGGCTGCTGGAATTCGCCAAACAGCGCAAGCGGGTGGTGCTGGGCAATAATGACGCCTGACGTCTACCGGCCCAACGGGAGGAAATGACAGCGCCCGTCATTTCTCAACCACCGCCGGCAACCGGTCCAGCGGCCAGCGCGGCAGCACCTCGATAGCCGCATCCTCGCGCTGGCCGGCCGCCAGCCGCCGCCAGCCGGTATAGGCGATCATCGCGCCGTTGTCGGTGCAGAATTCCAGCCGGGGGTAGTGGACCTGCCCGCCCAGTTCCGCCGTCATTTCCCGCAGCCGTTCCCGCAAGCGCCGGTTGGCGCCTACGCCGCCGGCGATGATCAAGCGTTTCAGCCGGGTCGCCTTCAGCGCCCGCCGGCATTTAATCGCCAGCGTCTCCACCACCGCCTCCTCGAAAGCACGCGCCACGGCGGCCCGGTTTTCCGCGGTCGGTTCCAATGTTCGCCAGGTGTTGATGGCGGCCGTTTTCAAGCCGCTGAAACTGAAGTCGCAACCGGGCCGGTCGGTCATTGGCCGTGGAAACTGGAAGCGCCCCGGCGCGCCCTGTTCCGCCAGTCGGGCCAGCGCCGGACCGCCGGGGTAGGGCAGACCAAGCAGCTTGGCAGTCTTATCGAATGCCTCGCCAGCGGCATCATCTACTGACTCGCCCAGGATGTGATACTGGCCGATGCCGTCCACCCGCACCAGCAGGGTATGACCACCGGACACCAATAGCGCCACGAATGGGAACGCTGGCGGGTCTGGCTCCAGCATCGGGGCTAGCAGATGGCCTTCCATGTGGTGAACGCCGAGGGCGGGAACGTTCCAGGCCCAGGCCAGGCCGCGCCCGATGGCTGCGCCGACCAGCAGCGCCCCGATCAGGCCCGGCCCCCGGGTATAGGCCACGCCGTCCACCTGGTGCGGCGCCACGTTCGCCTGCTGGAACAGCCGGCGCAAGAGCGGCAGGGTTTTGCGGACGTGATCGCGCGAGGCCAGTTCCGGCACCACACCGCCGTATTCGGCATGCAGCGCAATCTGGCTGTGCAGGACGTGCGCCAACAGACCGCGTTCGCTGTCATACAGCGCCAGTCCAGTTTCGTCGCAGGAGGTTTCGAGGCCGAGGATGATCATAAAAACTCGCTGATTTTGCATTTAGCGGCTGGCGTGACTACAATCTACCGTTTATCAATTCTTCAGCCCGACATTGTACTCGACCATGAATGAGGTGATGGGTTAATGCCTTCCGTGAAAGTCAAAGAGAATGAGCCGTTCGATGTGGCTCTGCGCCGCTTCAAACGTTCTTGCGAGAAAGCCGGCGTCCTGTCCGAGGTCCGCCGCCGCGAGTCCTATGAAAAGCCGACCCAGGAGCGTAAGCGCAAGCGGGCCGCCGCCGTCAAGCGTCATCTCAAGAAACTTTCCCGGGAAATCTCCCGCCGCACCCGGTTGTTCTAAGTCGCTTCATTCCTGTCGCCACCGCCTGTACATTCGCCGTCATGTCGCTCAAAGACCGCATTCAGGATGACATGAAAGTCGCCATGCGCGCCAAGGACAAACAACGCCTCGGCGCGATCCGTTTGATCCTGGCCGCCATCAAGCAGCGCGAGGTGGACGAGCGCATCGAATTGAACGATGGTCAGACGCTGGCGGTGCTGGAAAAAATGCTCAAGCAGCGTCGGGAATCGCTGGCGCAGTACCAGAGTGCGGGCCGTGAAGACCTGGCCGCCCAGGAAGCGTTTGAGATCAACCTGATCCAAACCTACCTGCCGACACCGCTCAGCGAGGCTGAACTCGATGCGCTGATCACCCACGCCATCGCCGGGACTGGCGCCCAGTCAGTGCGCGATATGGGCAAGGTCATGGCGGTAATCAGGGATCAGGCGCAAGGTCGAGCCGATATGGCCACAGTCAGCGCCCGGGTCAAGGCCCGTTTCGGCGGCTGAGCCGTCGCCGCGTTTTACCCCCGTCATTTTTACGCCCGACCACTGACGGCCGGGCGTACATCCACTAGGCTTTGGGGCTATGACTGGCCGCATACCCCAGGAATTCCTTGATCAACTGCTGAGCCGGGTGGATCTCGTCGAGATCGTCAACAGCCGGGTGCCGTTGCGCCGGGCGGGTCGTGAATTCACGGCCTGTTGTCCGTTTCACGCCGAAAAAACTCCATCCTTTTCGGTCAGTCCCAGCAAGCAGTTTTATCACTGTTTCGGCTGCCATGCGCATGGCAATGCCATCGGCTTTTTGATGGCCTACGAGCGGTTGGAATTTCTGGACGCCGTGGAGGAGTTGGCCCGGTACGCGGGGCTGGAATTGCCCCAAAGGGGCGGCGGTGGGGATTCTTCCCGGACGTTGCTGGAGCGGGTCACCCAGGCCGACCGATTCTTTCGCCAGCAACTGCGCACCCATCCGGCCCGGCAGCGGGCAGTGGATTATCTGCGTCAGCGTGGTCTGACTGGCCAGATCGCCAGCGTTTTCGGCATCGGTTATGCGCCGCCTGGCTGGGATCATCTGTGTCAGGCGTTGCGGGGCGAGGGCGTGCCCGCCGAGGAATTGCTTGCCGCCGGGTTGGCCAGCCGCGACGCACAGGGCCGGTTGCGTGATCGTTTCCGCGACCGCATCATCTTTCCGATCCGCGACCGGCGTGGCCGGGTCATCGCTTTCGGTGGTCGGGCGCTGGATAGCGATACGACGCCCAAGTATCTCAATTCCCCGGAAACCCCACTGTTTCACAAAGGGTCGGAACTGTACGGTCTGCATGAGGCGCGCACCCACTGCCGGCAATTACCGCGACTGTTAGTGGTCGAAGGCTACATGGATGTGGTGGCGCTGGCTCAGCACGGCGTCGGTTACGCGGTCGCTACGCTGGGCACCGCCACCACCGCCGAGCACATGGAGCGGCTGTTCCGGGTAGTCAGCGATCTGGTGTTCTGTTTCGATGGCGACCGCGCCGGGCGGGCGGCGGGCTGGCGGGCGCTCGATGTGACGTTGCCGTTCCTGCGTGATGGCCGGCAGGTCAGCTTTCTGTTCCTGCCCGAGGGCGAGGACCCGGATACGCTGATTCGCCGCGAGGGTCAGGCGGCGTTCGAGCAACGGCTGGCGCAAGCGACGCCGCTGGCGGACTATCTGTTCGCTGAACTGCGTGCCCAAACCGATCCTGAAACCCTGGCTGGCCGCGCCCGGCTGGCCGAACGGGCGCAGCCACTGCTGGAAAAATTGCCCGAGGGGCATTTCCGCGAGCTGATGAACGAACGGTTGCGGCAGGAAGCGGGAGTGACCACCACCCGGCTGCACCGGCCATCCACTGCCCCCAGTCGCGCTGACCGTAACTTGCAGTTGGTTCGCACGCCGTTGCGCAAGGCGATTGCCTTGCTGCTCTATCGACCGGAACTGGCGCAACAGGCGATGGTCAACCCTTCTGCTCCGCTGGATTGCAACGAGCCGGGGGTCAAGTTGTTCAGCGAATTGCTGGAAACATGGCGCAACGACCCCCAGCTCAGCGTAGCCGCCGTGCTGGAGCGCTACCGGGATACGCCGGAGGGAGTCATTCTGGAGCGGCTGGCGGCGTGGGAACCGGAAGCCCCGGCGGAAGATTTTCAATTCGACCTGGAATTTGCCGACATCCTGACCTATCTGCGGCGGCGTGCTGACCCGCGCGGGCGTCTGCCGGATATTCTGCTGCGACGGGGAGCGCCCAGCGCGCTGAGCGCCGAGGAACGCGAGGCGTTACGGAACCTGAGCAAGCTGCAAAAAAACTAAGCATTTTTACCGATAGGTTAAATGCGGTATTCATGATATTATTATTAGTTTGCATTTTCCCACCTCAGTCTGTGACAAGGTTATGAGCGAGCAGCAACAGTCACAATTGAAGAAATTGATCGCCCGCGGCAAGGAAAAGGGGTTTCTGACCTATGCCGAGGTAAATGACCACCTGCCCGATGACATCGTCGATCCTGAGCAGATCGAGGATATCATTGCGATGATCAATGACATGGGCATCGAAGTGCATGAATTCGTGCCCGATACTGAAACCCTGTTGCTCAATGAAAATCCGGCCAGCGCCGACGATGATGTGGTTGCCGAGGAGGCGGCTGCGGCGCTGGCGGCCGTAGACAGCGAGTTTGGCCGCACTACTGACCCCGTGCGCATGTACATGCGGGAGATGGGAACCGTTGAATTGCTGACCCGCGAGGGCGAAATTCAGATCGCCAAGCGGATTGAGGAAGGCATGACCCAGGTGCTGTCGGCCTTGGCCAGCTATCCGCCGACCATCAGTAACCTGTTGCGGATTTACGATTCGCTGAGTGAGAACGGCGCCCGGCTGTCCGATCTGATCAGCGGGTTCAACGATATGGAAGAAGTGGTTCCGCCACTGCCAGATGAGGCGCTGTTGCTGGCGGCTGATGACCCGGACGCCGTCGTCGTTGACGAAGTAGCGGTGGTGGTCAGCGACGAGGAGGATGAAGATGGCGAGGGCACGACGGTGATCGAGAGTGGCCCCGATCCTGAGGAAACGGCGCGCCGCTTCACGGAATTGCGCACCCTGTATCAGGAAATGCTGGCCAGCGTAGATGAGCTGGGCCTGCGCCAGGAGCAGACCCGGCAATTGCGCCAGCAACTCAGCGACCGTTTCCTCCAGTTTCGTCTGGTGCCGAAGACCCTGGATTTGTTGATCGCGGCGCTGCACGAGCAGGCGGAGCGCATCCGCACGCACGAAAAAGAGGTCATGAGCGCTTGTGTCAATGGGGCCCAAATGCCGCGCAAGACCTTTATTACGTCGTTTCCCCAGAATGAAACCCGGCTGGAGTGGGTGGATGAACACATTCAGGCGGGCAAGAAGTACTCGCCCCTGCTGACGGCGCAGCGCGAGGCGATTCAAGCCGCGCAGTGGCGGTTGCAGACCATTGAGCAGGAGGTGCGGTTGACGATCCACGAAATCAAGGATATCAACCGTCATATGTCCATTGGTGAGGCCAAGGCCCGCCGCGCCAAGAAGGAAATGGTCGAAGCCAATCTGCGGCTGGTGATTTCCATCGCCAAGAAGTACACCAACCGGGGCCTGCAATTTCTCGACCTGATTCAGGAAGGCAATATTGGGCTGATGAAGGCGGTAGATAAATTTGAATACCGTCGTGGCTACAAGTTTTCGACCTATGCGACCTGGTGGATTCGCCAGGCGATCACCCGCTCGATTGCGGATCAGGCCCGCACCATCCGGATTCCGGTCCACATGATCGAGACCATCAACAAGCTGAACCGGATTTCCCGGCAGATGTTGCAAGAGATGGGCCGTGAGCCGACCCCGGATGAGCTGGCCCAGCGCATGGAAATGCCCGAGGACAAGGTGCGCAAGGTGATGAAAATCGCCAAGGAGCCGATTTCGATGGAGACCCCGATTGGTGATGACGAAGATTCGCACCTGGGCGACTTCATCGAGGATATCAGCGTACTGTCGCCGGTGGACGCGGCTACTGTCGAGGGCTTGCGTGAGGCGACCCGCGAGGTGCTGGCGACGCTTACCCCGCGCGAGGCCAAAGTGCTGCGGATGCGATTTGGGATTGACATGCCGACCGACCACACGCTGGAGGAGGTCGGCAAGCAGTTCGACGTGACCCGCGAGCGGATTCGGCAGATTGAGGCCAAGGCGCTGCGCAAACTGCGGCATCCGAATCGTTCGGAGCAACTGCGCAGTTTTCTGGATCTCGAATGAGCCGGTGGCGGGAAGCCGGGCCGGCGGTTAAAATTACCCTCATTCCGGGCCCTTAGCTCAACGGTCAGAGCAGGGGACTCATAATCCCTTGGTTGTAGGTTCGAATCCTACAGGGCCCACCAAGAAAACAAGGGGTTAGGCGCAAGCCTAACCCCTTTCTCTTTGTCGGTTGTCCACTGGTTGTCCACTTCCTGAAAAGCACGGGCGATTGTCCACGGCAACCGGGGTCTTGGGAACGCGCGTTCCAGGCTCACCCGTGTGCGCGTGTGGCGCGGGAAAATCCGGGTACGCATTTTTCGCCAAGGGTCAGCCCGTGCGAGTGTGGAGCGGGGGGTTGTGTTTCCGCAATTGCGGAAAATTCAGTGAGGCGTCTCCACCAGGTCTAGCCGGTGTTCGATGCGTTCCACGCGGGCCGCCAGCTTGTCGAGGGTGATTTGCTGGCGGATGTCGGTTTCATCGGCCTGAAGGACATCCCGCCGCATCTGCACGATGCCATTCTCCACGCTGCTCATGCGCAGCTTCAGGTCGCCGACATCATCGGCAATCTGATCTACACGGGCGCGGATATGGCGCAAGTGCTCCAGCACCAGACTTTCAACGTTGTGCAGGTCGGTCATAGCTGATTCTCCCGAACAACTCCACGAAACGCCTTAACCATTTCCCGAACGGCAGGCGCAAGTTCGCCGGGGACTGAAATCATTTCACGTTGCGGGCGGCTGGATTTGGGCCGGCCTCGCCCGCGCTTCTTCGTCTTGGTTGTGGTCGCTTCCTCGTTCACGTTCGCCCCTCATAACTATTTTTAGATAGCTTATTTTGCGCGCTGACGTAGTTGTTGGAAAGGCTTGCCCGTGATTATTTGATTCATGACTTTCATAATTTTGACCTACTTTTCGTCTTACCTGATTTCGTTGCGATGCAGCATTCACCAGGCACGCGGGTTATGGGACAGCGGATTGAAACAGCGGCGCTGTCCAGGTCTGGCGCTGGGCTTCGAGTGGGTGGGGTTTAGAAGTGCCTTTTTTGGCGCTTCTAAAACGGTTCAGCCTGTACGGGTGGGGGGAGCAAACCTCCCGCCGGCGGGAGGTTTTGAACATCTCTGGTTCAGCCCGTGTGGCTTGGGGAGAGAAAGGTAAGCCACTAATGGTCTAATCGCGCAGCACCGCCGAGTCGTGCAAGGCTTTCCAGAAGAGGTCGCCATCCTTCTCGCCCTGCTCCTTGTACCAGGGTATTGACGAGTACACTTCTTTTAAGCGTTGTTGCGCCCGCTTGCGCCGCTCTTGCTCTTGGGGATTTTGATAGCCGGTCAAAGGTCGCCGCCGCAACCGGGGCGCCGCGTCGGTTGACAAATTCTCGTCGGTCGAAGTCATAACGCATCTCCTTGAGTGCTGGAACTGCTGCTTGGATAAGGTCGCCTGTGCCGGCGCGTCCGACTTGCCGCGCCCGCCGCGTCGTACTTTTAGAAGTGAGGATTTCTCACTTTTAAGCCGGTTCCGCCAAGGCGCGCGGTCTATACTTTCATTGCTGGGCGATGCTGACAAGCGTTTCGGACGTAGGAAGGGGGGCGGTTTTTGACCGGGCATTGCTTCGTGGCAGATAGCCGGCAACCTCGGTTGTACTTCAGACTTCGGTTGAGCCAGACCGCTTGGGCGCTTCGGTGCCGGCCCTGGATACTCCCCGGAGTCTGGAGGTCTTTACCCATACCAGCGAGGCCATAGCCGTTGGGTTGCCCGCAGCCGCAAGGTGTGCCGTGCCCTGTTCCCGGATGGCCTCGCTGTCCAATCCCTTGCGCCCCGTCGAGCGGATGGAAGTCGGGCCGGGCTTGTTGGCTCGGACAGTCGAGTCCACCCATTAAGCGGCGGGGCGCCGCTAACTTGAAGCCCGCTCCCGGAGCGCCTTGGGGCGGTGTAGGGGCGTTCTGTGTAGCACTGGTCGTACCGGATCCGACACCAGTGACGCCGGGCTTCACCCTGATTTGGAAGCCAGTCTCACCGGAACCCCTACCCCCGGTTGGCGGGATCGGGGCGGTCTTGAAGGGGCTGGCTTTCAACCTTCTATCGAAGTCAGCAGCCTGGCGAGCCCTGTCATCCGGGCCAGCAATAGCGGGAGTGTCCGTCGTGCCCCCTGCCATCAAGCCTCAGCCAAGCGCACCGCCTCATTCAGAGCTTTC
>CALMNY010000026.1 GCA_937872125.1 uncultured Candidatus Competibacteraceae bacterium
TTCACTGGGCCGACCGGGCGGAACTGGACCGGCTGAGCGGCGGCGCGCGCCATCAGGGCGTGGTGGCGCGACTGGTGATTCGGCAGCGCAGTTATGACGAGGCGGATTTGCCGGAACTGCTGGCAGCGCCGAATGGGCCGGCGCTGGTGCTGGCGCTGGACGGGGTACAGGACCCGCACAACCTCGGCGCCTGCCTGCGCAGCGCGGCGGCGGCGGACGTCCAGGCGGTCATCGCGCCCACCGACCGGGCGGCGGGCCTGAATGCGACCGTGCGCAAGGTCGCCAGCGGGGGCGCGGATATCGTCCCGTTCGTGGCCGTCACCAATCTGGCGCGGACCCTGCGCGGCTTGCAGGAGCAGGGCGTGTGGATCGTCGGCGCGGCGGGTGAGGCGGACGCCACGTTGTACGATGTAGATTTCACTCTGCCGACTGCCCTTGTGCTCGGCGCGGAGGAGAAAGGCCTGCGCCGGCTGACCCGCGAGGTCTGCGACCGGCTGGCGCGGATTCCCATGGCGGGCGGGATGGAGAGCTTAAATGTGTCGGTGGCGGCGGGGATTTTCCTGTTCGAGGCGCGGCGGCAACGCGGCGCGAACGGTTGATGGAGGTGAGTGATGGATGCGGTGGCGCTGGTAGAAACGTGGCGGCAAGTAGTCAACAATCCCTATTTGCGGGATTTACCGTTCAAGCTGGAGCTGAATGAAGAGGGCAAGGTGGAGTTTGCGATGAGTCCGGCGACCAATCGGCATTCGTTATTCCAGGGCAGGTTGCAAGCATTGCTGCTGCGATGCCTGCCCAACGGCATCCAGATGCCGGAATGTTCGATTTTGACCGGCAAGGGGGTGAAGGTCGCCGATGTGATTTGGGCATCCGATGCATTCTTCGCACGCTATGGTGATACGACGCCTTATCCGAAAGCGCCTGAATTGTGTATTGAGGTCGCATCGCCCTCCAACACGGCCGATGAGCTGGCCACAAAGACGCGGCTCTATCTGGAAGCCGGCGCGGTCGAAGTGTGGATCGTGCGCGAGGATGGGATGGTAGAGTTGTACGGCCCCGAGGGACAGCGAGAGCAGTCCGTCTTTGGCATCCAGGTAGCCCCGCTCAAGGTATCGTGATGCGCCACGGAACGGTTCGTTGGCGACGTTAACGTTGGCGACGTAGATGATGACCGACTTTCTGATCGAGCAACTGGACTACATCTATTTTCTCTATGGACTGAGTTTTTTACTGCTGGCGGCGATGGTCCATGCCCTGGGCCATCAGGCCGGCGACGCGGTGCCCTGGCGGTGGCTGGCCGGATTTAGCCTGTTGCACGGCGTCAATGAATGGCTGGAGCTGCTGACGTTGTCGTTGGGAGATGATCCGCGCTTCGTCCTGATCCGGCTGGCGCTGATGGCCACCTCGTTTCTGTGTCTGCTCGAATTTGGCCGGGGTGCGACGGTTTGCCTGGGAGGGTGGAATCCGGGACGCTGGTTGGTGCTGCCGCTGCTGCCGCTACCCCTGCTGGCGCTGGCGTTGGCATTGCTGGGCGGACTGGTCGGGACGCCGGGACTGAACGCCGGGATTCGCTACGCTCTGGGATTGACCAGCGGCCTCTGGGCGGCCTGGGCGCTGTGGCGTTATCGGGACCAGCCGGGCTTCGGCCGCCAACCGCTGACCGTCGCCGCTGTGGCCATGGCGCTCTATGCGCTTGCCACCGGTCTCATCACGCCGAAAGCACCGTTTTTCCCGGCGTCGGCACTCAATCAGGAAGCGTTTCTGGAACTCACCGGCGTTCCCATCCAGTCTGTGCGCGGGGCGCTGGCGGCCATAATCGCGCTGGCCTTCTGGCGCTTCGGCGAAGTCGGATATCGACGGTGGGCGCCCCTCGGGCCGCGGCGCGGGCTGCATGACGATCTGGCGCTGCCGGCGGTGGTCCTGATCCTGATCGTCGGCTGGGTAGCGACCGAAGCGGTGGGACGCGCCATGTGGCGGGAACAGGCCGAGCATCTGTTGAGCCTGGCCCGCACCGGCGTCGCCGCCATCAACGAACACCAGGTGGAAACCCTGGCCGGTGCGGAGTCGGATCAGGAAAGCGCCGATTACCAGCGCCTGAAAGAGCAGTTGACCCGGTTGCGGGCCGCCGCCGTGGACGTTCGCTTTTACTCCCTGATGCGGCGGGTGGACGAAAAAGTCATCTTTTTAGTGGATTCCGAACCGCCCGGTTCGCCCGATGAGTCGCCGCCCGGACAGGTCTATAACGATGTCACCCCGCCGCTGCTCGAGGTGTTTGACCGGGGCGGCTTCGCCATCGAGGGTCCGAAGACTGACCAGTGGGGAACCTGGGTGAGCGGGCTGGCGGCGCTGATGAACCCAGCGGGGCAGCCAGTCGCCGTGATGGAAGTGGATATCGCCGCCGGGCACTGGCTGGAGCTGATCGCCCGGATCCGTCTGGCGCCGATCCTGATCACCCTGTTGCTGACCACCCTGCTGCTGGCGCTGTTTTTGGCGCGCCGCCGCGACCGTGCGACCCTGGCGGCGTTGCGGGAGCGGGAGCAGCGGCTCGGTAAGATCGCTTCCCAGGTCCCCGGTGTGTTGTATCAGTTTAGGCAGTTTCCGGACGGGCGCATCTGCTTTCCCTACATCAGCGAGGGAGTACGCTGGATTTTCCGTCTGGCGCCCGATGCGGTTCGAGAGGATGCCAGCCCGGTGTTTGTCCTCATTCACCCCGACGATCACGAGCGGGTGGCGGAGTCCCTGGCGGAATCCGCGCAAACCTTGCGCCCTTGGAAGTGTGAATACCGGGTACTCTTTGCCGACAAGACCGTGGAATGGCGTTACGGCAATGCGATTCCCCAGCGCGAGCCGGATGGCAGCATTCTCTGGCACGGATTCACCACCGATATTACCGAACAGAAACACAGCGAAGCCACCTTGCACCGGGCCCGAGAAGCGGCGGAAGCGGCCAACCGCGCCAAGAGCGAGTTCCTGGCCAATATGAGCCACGAGATTCGCACGCCGATGAACGGGGTGATTGGCATGACGGGGTTGTTGCTGGATTCGGAATTGACCGCCGAACAGCGCCAGTACGCCGAGATCGTGCGAACCAGCGGCGAGGCGCTGCTGGCGATCATCAACGAGATTCTGGACTTCTCCAAGATCGAGGCCGGCAAGCTGGAGTTGGAGACCCTGGATTTCGATCTGCGCGTTTCGGTGGAAGATACGGTCGAGATGCTGGCCATCCGGGCGCAGGAGAAAAATCTCGAACTCAACTGCCTGATCGAACCGACGGTTCCCTGTTTGCTGCGCGGCGACCCGGGGCGGTTGCGCCAGATTCTGGTCAATCTGATCGGCAACGCCATCAAATTTACCCAGCAAGGCGAAATCATCCTCCGGGTGAAGCGACTGGAGGAAGACACCGACCGCGCCACCCTCTCCTTCACAGTCAGTGACACCGGCATCGGCATTCCTCCGGAGCGGCTGGGGGCGTTGTTTGCTCCGTTTGTTCAGGCCGACAGTTCGACCACGCGCCAGTACGGCGGCACCGGCCTCGGGCTGGCCATTTCCCGGAACCTGGTCCAACTGATGGGGGGTCAGATCGGAGCGGAGAGCGTGGTGGGCCAGGGTTCCACGTTCTGGTTTACCGTAATGCTGAGCAAACAGAGTAACCCCGAGCCGATTGAAGAGGACATAGCAGGGGATTTGGAAGGCTTGAAGGTAATGGTGGTGGATGACAACGACACCAATCGCCTGCTGGTCATCGCCCTGCTCAATTCCTGGCGCTGTCGCTTCGCCGAAGCGGCCAGCGCCGCCGAGGCGCTGGCCAAGCTGCAGGAAGCTGCGCAGGCCGGCGATCCGTTCCAGGTCGCGTTGCTCGACATGCAAATGCCCGAAGTGGATGGCGCCGAACTGGGCCGCTGGATCAAGGATTGTCCGGAAATCAGTCAAATACCGCTGGTCATGATGACTTCGATGGGTCGCCGTGGTGATGCGGCCTGGTTCCAGCAGCTAGGCTTCACCGGCTATTTCACCAAACCGGTGCGCCAATCCCATTTGCGCGCCTGTCTGGCGCTGATTCGGGGCCGGGTGGCGCGCGACCGGGAACTGGCGGCGGATCGGTTAATCACCCAGCACCTGATCGGCGAAGCAGCCCGGCGACGGGTTCGCATCCTGCTGGCCGAGGATAACGCGGTCAACCAGCGGGTGGCGCTGGCCATGCTGAAAAAGCTGGGATACCGGGCCGACGCCGTGGCGAATGGTTTGGAAGCGATTATGGCGCTGCGGGATATTCCCTATGACCTGGTGCTGATGGATTGTCAGATGCCGGAACTGGACGGCTACGAGGCGACCCGGCAAATTCGCGCCCCGGACTCCGGCGTACTCCGCCCGACCGTACCGATCGTCGCCATGACCGCCAATGCCATGAAAGGCGACCGGGAAAAATGTCTGGAAGCGGGCATGGACGACTATATCGCCAAGCCAGTACAGCGCGGGGAGTTGGCGGAAACGCTCGAACGCTGGCTGGCCAGCAGCGTACAGCCAGCCGGGTAATCCGGTATTGTTCCGCGTTCTGCCGTTCCGCACCGGCCCAATCGGCTGAAGCCGGTGGCAAGTTGGGCCAAATGCCATAAAAATCAAATTCTTGTTTTTACTCAACGCCCAAGGAAATCATGATCATGCTGACCCAATCCCTGGCTGGTTTACCATCGTTCCTGTTCTATTTCGCCACCGCTGTCAGCCTGCTGCTGCTCTTTGTAACCGTATACATCCTGATCACCCCCTACCACGAGATTACCCTGATCCGCGAAGGCAACCCAGCGGCGGCGGCCAGCCTGGGCGGCGCCATTCTCGGCTTCGTGCTGCCGCTGGCCAGCGCCATCGCCCACAGCGTCAGCCTGCTCGACATGGCGGTCTGGGGGCTGATCGCCCTGCTCATTCAACTGCTGGTTTATGGCGCAGGACGCCTGCTGCTGCCCGGCCTGGCCCGCGACATCCCCGCCGGGCGCGTCGCCAGCGGCGCGTTCATGGGGGCGCTGGCGCTGGCCATTGGCATCCTCAACGCCGCCTGCATGACCTATTGAGCGGCGTTGGCGCTGCCCCTTAAGGAACACCGGCTTCTGGCGAACGATGAACGTCCTGACCGTTCGTTCCTACCCGCCGCGCCCGTAGCACCAGAACCCCGCCAGCACCAGTCCGCCGCCCAGCAGCCAGGCGTCTGACTGCACCAGGATCAGCGCCCCGCCGAGAATACAGGCGGCGCCCAGGATGGCCCCACGCAGTCCTGCCAACGGGCGGGCGGGCGGCGCGGGGTCCGGGTGGTCGAGCGAACGGGAGGACCGGGCCAGCAGTTCCGGCAGTCGCCCGGCCAGGTCGAGCAGTTCCGGGCCGTTGCGCCATAATTCCCGCGTCAGGCGCTTCGCCTGGAACTGCTCGCGAAAGATGCGGCCAATGTACAGCCGCGACAATGCGACCACATCCAGATCGGGGTCCACCATCCGCCCAACCCCTTCAAACGTAACCAGCGCCTTGATCATCAGCACCAGATCAACCCGGAAATACATCCGGTAGCGGCTGCCCAACCGCATGGACTCCAAAATCAGCCGGGCGATGCTGAAATCGCCATGCCGGGCGCGCAGCAGAAAACGCCGCGACAATTCCACCACCGCCCGCCGGAATTCAGCAGGGTTGCCGCCCGGACCGAGATCGGCAATGCCGCTCAGATGCCAGGCCGCTTTTTCGACATCGCCGTTGACCAGCGCATGGTAGTAATACAGCAACCGCCGCCGGGTTTCGTCCTCGAATCGCCCCACCATGCCCAAATCTACGAATCCCACGCGAACCTCCGGTCCCGGCAGGATCAGCAAATTGCCCGCGTGCAGGTCGGCGTGAAAGAAACCATCCCGGTACAACATCCGCAAAATCGCCAGCGCACCCAAGTTCACGACGCGCGCCCGCACCGCCTCTGCCAAGTCAAAGGTCGCTGGCTCGCCGGGCTTGAAGCCATCCAGAAATTCCATGGTCAGCACGCTGGCGCTGCTCAATTCCCGAACCATGCGCGGAAACACCACCGCCGGCAGGTCGTGAAAATGAGCGGCAAAAGTTTCGCCGTTATCCGCTTCGGTATTCAGGTCCAGCTCGCGGACGGTATAAACGCGGAACTCTTCGATGATGGCGGCGGGCTGATAGTGGGGAACCAGCCGACTGAGGATGCCGCCCAGCAGCCGCAGCAGCACCAGATCGGCCAGCACCGTTTCGCGCACGCCCGGCTTGAGCACCTTGATCACCACTGCCTGGCCGGTGTGGGTCGTGGCGCGATGCACCTGCGCCAGCGAGGCGGAACCGAGCGGCCGCTCCTCGACCTGGGCGAACAAGGCCGCCAGCGGTTGCCCCAGTTCGGTTTCGATCAGCGTGCGGATCGTTGCAAAGGGCGCAGCGGGAACCTGATCGAACAGATTTTTCAGCTCGTCGGTGATGACGCGCGGCAACATGTCCTCGCGCACGGCCATAATCTGACCGAGCTTGATGTAGGTAGGACCGAGCCGCTCCAGCCGGAGGCGCAACTGGGCGGCGAACGGCAGATCGGCCAGCTCCGGGTCCAGCCAGCGCACCGCCAGCGTCGCCGCCCGCCGGATCAACCACCCCTGATGGTGCTCTGGCGGCAGGGCGCGCGCATAGGCCACCAGTCCACCGGCCAGCAGCCCGCACCATTGCCCATTGACCCGCAGCCAGCGCCGCAGCAGCCGCTGGTAACGGGCCAGCGGTTGAAAGGGCGGAACCGGAGTAGCGCCTGAAGCCGGCGCCGCAGCGGGTGGAGCCGCAGGGACAGGGGACTGGGGGGACGTGTGCGAATCCTCGGCCATGCGGCGGATAACTGGCGATTATTATTCTAAAATGGGTCAGGGGATCATCACGCGAGCGAAGCGCGTGGACTAAAACCAGTATAGCAACCTCGAAAGGATGCCGGTTGAACGGATGCAGTAATGGCTCGGGATAGCGTCGAACACCGGCCGGACGAAGCAACCCGCTAACAGGTGGGTCTGTTGCGATTCTTCCGTGGGTCGTAAAATCATCAAAGAGCAGCCGGCGGCGTAGAATCCTCAAACGGCGACGAGCAGCAAGGAGGGGAGTGATGTCTACTGATCATCAAAAGTTTGATAACCAACCATTCCAGGCAAAAGATTCGTCCCGGTTTTACCACAACGCCACTCTTGACGCCGCTTGCACAGCGATCCTGAACGGCATTCGGACGCAGCAGGGATTGATGCTGTTGATCGGCGAAGCTGGTCTGGGTAAAACCCAGATGCTGCACCGCTGCACGGCGGAAGCGGATGATATTCACTTCATCCTGCTCAATGATCCCCAGCTTGATTTTCCCAGTATCCTCAACCATCTGAGCATCAGCCTGGGGTTGCCCGACGCCCGATTGGATGTCGAGCAACAAAGCTCGTTCTTGTGGGACGCACTGGCGGCCTACGCCAGCCGTGGCCAGGCGGTCGCCCTGCTGATTGATGACGCCCATCAACTGCGCGTTGATGTCTTGCGGCGCCTGTGGGATTTCGTCGAAACCGGCTCGGTCGTCGCTGGCCAGCGGCTGCAGGTGGTGTTGGCGGGGTTGCCAGAGATCGAGGGCAAGTTGCGTCAACCCGAATTGCGCCCGCTCCAGGAATCTCTGCATATCCGTCATCGCCTCGAGCGGTTGACCGAATCGGAAACCTCCCTGTTCCTCGCGCACCAGATTCGGGCCGCCGGTCATGCCGATAGCAATCGTTTATCGCCCGGGATCATCAAGCGCTTCGTTGAGTACGGCCAGGGCGTGCCGCGCGCGATCACTCTGCTGTGTGATACCGTCCTGCTATTCGCCAGTTTGCAAACCGAACATGAAATTACCGTGGCGCTGGTGGACGAAGCGGCCCGGAGCTGTTTTCTGAGTGATCAGGCCGAACCATCCGCCGCGCCAGTGGATGCTTCCCTGCCCGCCGCACCTGCCGATTCTGACGAATTTGATTTTCTGGGACCGGATCTGAATATGGGCTTCGATTTTCCGAGTGAGTGGCCGACCGCTTCACCGCCCAGCGTCGCTGTCCCCGTCAAAGCCGAATCCGTCCCTGCGACAGCGCCGGCCCAGCCTCTCATGGCCGCGCAGCCGGCGGATACGGCGGACGGTCTCTCCCCGGCGGCGCCAGAGGCAACTTCCCCGCCGGCTTCAGCCGTCCCGCTCTCCCTGCGCTCATTTATGCAACTGCTCGACGAAGTGGCTGCAAAACAGGACCACAAGGACGCGCAGGATCGCGAAATCTTTCGTGAATTTCACCGCCGCTATCAGTGGCTGGCGCGCAGTGGTCCTCCCAAGTGGTTGAATGACTATGAACAGCGGATGACGTGGCTAACCCGAAATCAGCAGCCGATACTGGCGACTCTGGCGGTTACTGCACACCCGGCGCCGGAGTCCGGCGGCGTTTTGTGCGTCCTGCTGATCAACCCGCGTTGGTGGTTGCACCGGGAAATCCGGGCGCGGGTGCACAGTACTGACCTGGAATTCGCCAATGGCGGCCAGGCGGTTTACTTACGCCTGCTCGATGGCCGCGATGCGCAGCCGGTGTATCTGGAATACCGGCAGCAGCGCACCGAACCGGGACCGGCCACGTTGCAACTGGAGCTGGATCTGCTCGACCACCGGGGAACCTGGCATGCGTACCGCGGCCAGCATGAAATCCGGCTCCTGGCGCCCCGTGCGGGCGAAGCGCAGTGGGGCGCCAGCGACGATGCCGAACCGGCATGGGGCTATGAACGATTCTGGACTGATTCCCCGGCGCTGCCCGCTGATCGCGCCGCTGTTGCCGGGCCAGCCGCCCACATGGCCTTCACGCTGCCGCTCGAGTTAGTAGCCGATGATGAGCGCGCTGACCGCCTGCGGGCCGCAGCCGTTGTGACCAGCCAGGCGCTCAGCCGTGGCGCCCCGCTGACCCGGGCGCTCTTGCTGGTCGCCGATGCGACCCAGGCGCCGGCGCGGATTGAACTGGTGTCGCGTCCGTTCATGATTCTGGGTCGTTACAATCCCGCCACGGGCGCCGGTTTTGGCGATTTCGCCCTGGGGTTCGTACCGGACTACACACGGATTTCCCGGCTGCATGCGGTGATTTGTGCACTGGGCGACCAACTCGCACTGATGCCGGCCAGCGACGGGGAGCAAACCTACACCTGTCGAAATGGCCAGCGGCTGGAACGGGGGCGCTGGTGCATGCTGGAAACCGATGACAGCCTGGACATCTGTGATCTTTACCACCTCAAATTGACCCTGGCCTGGGACCGTCATGGAGAAAAACCGTTACCGCTGGACTGGGACCCTCAAGAGCCGCGCGACAAATTCGGTCATTACCTGCTCGATCTGGTCGAGATCTTACATCAGCGCGACCAGCACGCCGGCGACGAACAGGTGCGCGCCAACCTCAGAAATCGCTACACCAATCTGATGCTGATTCAGGACCGAATCGCTGAGTTGAACGGCATCGGCAATCCAGGCTCCTTGTTGTATGCGCGGTTCGAGCGCGATGATGACGCCGGCCGTCAAGTCATCCACTACTACATCCCCAAGTGGCTGTCGCTGGGCAGTTCCCCGGAAGCCGGCCTGCAGATTACTGCCGACGGCGTCGCCGCGCTGCATGCTGAACTGCTGTTCCGGGAAGGGATGTACTGGATTCAGAACCTGGCGGAGCCGGGTTCGATTCGGGTCGGCTGTCATGGTCTGGAAACCAACGAGGTATTGGCGCTGGAGGCCGGCGACGTGTTGACGATTGGCGCCGCCCGGTTCGAGTTTGAGGCTTATTGAAATTCAGGGCTTGATCAGAACATGAAAATCACCATTTTCGGCTCCGGTTATGTTGGACTGGTCACCGGCGCCTGTTTCGCCGAAGTCGGCAACGATGTGCTGTGCGTGGATGTGGATCCGCGCAAGGTGGCCATGTTGCAGCGCGGCGAAATTCCCATCCACGAGCCAGGGCTTGACGATGTGGTTCGGCGTAACGGCGCCAGTGGCCGGCTGCGCTTCACTACCGAGGTGGCCGCAGGCGTCGCCCATGGCCTGTTCCAGTTCATCGCGGTCGGCACGCCGCCCGACGAGGACGGTTCCGCCGACCTTCAGCATGTTCGCGCCGTGGCCCGCGCCATTGGTCAGCATCTCGACGACTACCGGGTGGTGGTCAATAAATCCACCGTGCCGGTCGGCACCGCGGACGTGGTGCGCGCCACCATCGCGGCGGTGCTGGCGGAACGGGGTCGGGACATTCCGTTCTCGGTGGTTTCCAACCCGGAATTTCTCAAGGAAGGCGTCGCGGTGCAGGATTTCATGCGGCCCGACCGCATCATCGTGGGCAGCGACGATGAGCGGGCCACCCTGCACTTGCGCACGCTGTACGCCCCGTTCAACCGCAACCGCGACCGGCTGATCGAAATGGACGTGCGTTCGGCGGAACTGACCAAATACGCCGCCAACGCCATGCTGGCCACCAAGATCAGCTTCATGAACGAGATGGCCAATCTGGCCGAGCGGCTGGGCGCGGACATCGAAAAGGTGCGGATCGGCATTGGCGCCGACCCGCGCATCGGTTATCACTTCATCTATCCAGGCGCGGGATATGGGGGAAGCTGCTTTCCCAAGGACGTCAAGGCTCTGGAATACACCGCCCGCGCCGTGGACTACGAGGCCG
>CALMNY010000027.1 GCA_937872125.1 uncultured Candidatus Competibacteraceae bacterium
TTCGGTGTACTTGTAGATGTACTTCTTCGCCATGGTCCTACCTTTGCGTGATGGTGGGTTGTTGGTCTCAATCCGCGCCCGCCAATGGCGGCGGGCGCATCGAATCCGGACGCCGGCCAGTGCGCCGGCGGGGTATCGTCTTTAAAAGATAGTCGCATGAAGCAGGAATTGCCAAGCTTCATCGCTGCAAAAATTGGCGGTTGATTTGACTTGCCGGCAACTTAACGGGAAACTACCAAGCTTTATCAATGCCATCCGTTACGGTCACCAACCCGTCTTCATCCTGATGTCCGCCGCCTCTTCTTCTCCCAGCGATACCCCTGCCGAACCTCTGCTCGTGACCGTGCGCGGTCTGTCGTTCCGCCGGGGTGACCGGATCATCTTCCAAAACGTGGATTTGGACATCCCGCGCGGCAAGGTCACGGCCATCATGGGGCCGAGCGGCGCGGGCAAGACTACGCTGTTGCGGCTGATCGGCGGCCAGATTCGGCCCAATGCCGGACGCATCGAGGTAGACGGGGCCTGCGTCCACGAACTTGGGCGCAAGGACCTGTACCAGTTGCGCAAGCGTATGAGCATGCTGTTCCAAAGCGGCGCGCTATTCACCGATCTGACCGTGTTCGAGAACGTCGCCTTCCCGCTGCGCGAGCACACCCGCCTGCCGGAACACCTGATCCGCACCCTGGTATTGATGAAACTGGAAGCAGTCGGGCTGCGCGGGGCGCGCGATCTGATGCCCAGCGAGTTGTCTGGCGGCATGGCCCGGCGGGCGGCGCTGGCGCGGGCCATCGCCCTGGACCCGATGATGATCCTGTACGACGAACCGTTCTCCGGCCAGGACCCGATCACCATGGGCGTGCTGATCAAGCTGATTCGCACGCTCAATGACGCGCTGGGACTGACCAGCATCATCGTCTCCCACGATGTCAAGGAAACGGCCTCCATCGCCGATTACATTTACCTGATTTCCGACGGGCTGATCGTGGATCATGGCCCGCCGGACGCGCTGGAAAACTCCAGTTCGGCCTGGGTCGAACAATTTCTGCACGCCCTGCCCGATGGCCCGATGTCGTTCCATTATCCGGCGCCGGCGTATGCCCAGGACTTGGCGCTAGAGGAGGAACCGTCCCGTGATTGACGGTTTGCAACGGCTGGGACGATCAACCCTGGGCTGGCTCAATCGGCTGGGACGGGCAACCCTGTTTCTGCTGCGGCTGCTGGGCGCGCTGGGCGCGCTGGTCCGGCGGCCCGGCCTGATCATCAAGCAACTTTATTCGGTAGGCGTACTGTCCCTGCCGATCATCGCCATGTCCGGCCTGTTCGTGGGCATGGTGCTGGGGTTGCAGGGCTACGCGAACCTGGTGGATTTCGGCGCGACATCGAGCCTGGGCACGGTCGTGGCGCTGTCGCTGGTGCGGGAACTGGGGCCGGTGCTGGCGGCGCTGCTGTACGCGGCGCGGGCCGGTTCGGCGGTCACGGCGGAAATCGGTCTGATGAAAGCCACCGAACAGCTCGCCGCCATGCAGATGATGGCGGTAGACCCCTTCGCGCGAGTTTTCGCGCCGCGCTTCGTCGCCGGCTTCATCGCCATGCCGTTGCTGGCTGGCATCTTCACCGCCATTGGCATTCTGGGCGGCTATTTCGTCGCTGTTTACCAACTCGGTGTGGACAGCGGCGCGTTCTGGTCACAGATGCAGGCGGCGGTGGGACTGGTGGACGACGTGATCAACGGCGTGGTCATCAAGAGCGTGGCGTTTGGCTGGGTCGCCAACTGGATCGCGGTCTTTGAAGGCTATGACGCCATTCCCACCTCGGAAGGCATCAGCCTGGCGACCACGCGCACGGTGGTCAATACCGCCCTGGTGGTGCTGGCGCTGGATTTCGTGTTGACCGCCATCTTTTTCGGAGTTTAGGCGCAATGGGCAACTTCAAAAAACTGGAACTGGCGGTCGGGGCGTTCGTCGCCCTGGGGCTGGCCGCCTTTTTCATGCTGGCGATGAAGGTCAGCAACATCGCCGAACTGGGCGAGGACAAGGGCTACAAGATTACCGCCCGGTTCGAGAATATCGGCGGTCTCAAGGTCCGCGCCCCGGTCACCCTGGGCGGCGTGCGCATTGGCCGGGTGGCCGGCATTGACCTGGACATGCGCAGCTACGAAGCGGTCGTCACCCTGTCCATCGAACCGAAATACAACCAGTTGCCGACCGATTCCAGCGCCAGCATCCTGACTTCGGGGGTGCTGGGCGAACAGTACGTGGGGTTGGAACCCGGCGGCATGGATGAGTATCTGAAGAACGGCGGCAGCCTGAAGCTGACGCAATCGGCGCTGGTGCTGGAAAAGCTGATCGGCCGGATGGTCACCAACGCCGTGTCGGGCGAAAAGCCTCCGCCCAAGACGCCGTGACTCATGGTGAGTGGTTAGCAAAGGAGTTATCAGGTTCCAATGAAGAAAGCGATTGCTGGTGGTTTGTTACTGCTGATGCTGGTCAGCGGCGCGCTTTGGGCCGCCGTCAAGCCTCCGCAGGAGGTGATTCAGGATACTTCGGCGCAAATGCTGAGCGCCCTGCGCCAGAATTACGCGGCGCTGAAACAGGATTCCAGCCAGATTTATAGTCTGGTTGATCAGATTGTATTGCCCAATTTTGATTTCGAACTGATGTCGCGCTGGGTGTTGGGCCGGGCCTGGCAGCAGGCTACTCCCGAACAGCGCCGCCGCTTCACCGAGGAGTTCCGCAACCTGCTGGTGCGCACCTACGCCAAGGCGCTGCTGGAATACGCGAACGAGGAGGTTCGGGTGCCACCCCAGCCAGGGGCTGTCAATGGCAATGAAGCGACGGTCAAAACCGAGGTCCGATTGAAAGCCGGACCGCCGATCCAGATCAACTACAGCATGCACCTCGGCAACGAGGCCTGGAAGGTTTACGACGTGACCGTGGACGGCGTCAGTCTGGTGACCAACTACCGGGGAACATTCACCACGCAGATCCGCGACAAAGGCCTGGATGCGTTGATCACTGACCTGCAACAACGGAATGGCGCGGGGAATCCCCGCTGATGGCCATTGCGACCGCTGAACGCGAGGGCGATACCCTGCGGGTGCAGGGCGATCTGGATTTCGATTCGGTCGTGGCGCTATGGGGCATGACCGAGTCACTATTCGCTGCTGACCCGCCGACCCGAATTGATCTGCGCGGGGTGAGCCGCGCCAACAGCGCCGGCGTCGCCCTGCTGGTGGCCTGGCTGGGCCGGGTCCAGCGTCGCCAGCAAACCGTAGCGTTCATCAACGTCCCGGCGCAGATGCGCGCGATCATCGAAGTTGCCGATCTGGATACCGTTTTGCCCCTGGTTTGAAAACCAACGCCAGCGCCTGATTACTGTCCATTGTCTCCACTGTCTACGGACTCCCATGCAAGCCCAGGATATTGAACGTTTGATTGAGGAACAACTGCCGGGTGCGCGGGCCATGGTTCGCGGCGATGACGGCGTCCATTTCGAGGCGGTGGTGATCAGCGCCGCCTTCGTGGGCAAGTCGCTGGTCCAGCAACACCGCCTGGTCTATGCGGCGCTGGGCGAACGACTGACGCGCGAGGACATTCACGCTCTGGCGCTCAAGACCTGTACGCCGGACGCCTGGCAGCAGCAACAACAGCGATCCTGAACCCGCAAAGAGATTTTCATGAGCAAACTGATCATTAACGGTGGCGTGCCGCTCCAGGGCGAACTGCGCGCCTCCGGGGCCAAGAACGCGGTGCTGCCGATCCTGGCCGCCACCCTGCTGGCCGAAGCCCCCATGACCATCCGCAACGTCCCCCATTTGCAGGACGTCACCACCACCATGGAACTGCTGGGGCGGATGGGGGTGGACCTGGTGGTGGACGAACGGATGAACATCCAGGTGGATCCACGCCCCATTTACAGCTTTCAGGCGCCTTACGAACTGGTGCGGACCATGCGCGCCTCGATTCTGGTGCTGGGGCCGCTGGTGGCCCGCTTCGGTCAAGCCGAGGTCTCGCTGCCGGGCGGTTGCGCCATTGGCTCGCGGCCAGTGAATCTGCACATCAAGGGCCTGGAGGCGATGGGCGCCGACATCAAGGTCGAAAACGGCTATATCCGTGCCCGCGCCAACCGTTTGAGGGGCGCGCATATCGTCATGGACCTGGTCACCGTGACTGGCACCGAAAACCTGTTGATGGCTGCCGCCCTGGCCCGGGGCACTACGGTTCTGGAAAATGCCGCTCGCGAACCGGAAGTCGTGGATCTGGCCGACTGTCTGAACGCCATGGGCGCCAAAATTGACGGCGCTGGCACCGACACCATCGTGATCGAGGGTGTGGATTCGCTGCACGGGGCCAATTATCAGGTGCTGCCGGATCGAATCGAAACCGGCACCTATTTGCTCGCCGGCGCGATCACCGGCGGCCGGGTCAAGGTCAAGGACACCCGGCCTGACACGCTGGATGCGGTGCTGGTGAAAATGGAGGAAGCCGGCATTTGGGTCAACACCGGCCCCGACTGGATCGAAGTGGACATGAACGGCGGCCGGCCCAAAGCGGTGCGCATCCGCACTGCACCTTATCCTGCCTTCCCCACCGACATGCAGGCGCAGTTCGTCGCCTTGAACGCTGTCGCTGAAGGTACGGGCATGATCACCGAGACGGTGTTTGAAAACCGGTTCATGCACGTTCAGGAGCTTCAGCGGATGGGGGCGCAAATCGAACTGGAAGGTAACACCGCCATCAGCGTTGGCGTGCCCCACCTGACCGGAGCGCCGGTGATGGCGACCGATCTGCGCGCTTCGGCCAGCCTGATTCTGGCGGCGCTGGTGGCAAACGGCGACACTGTGGTAGATCGCATTTATCACATTGATCGCGGCTATGACTGCATCGAGGAGAAGCTGTCGCACCTGGGCGCGCGCATTCACCGGACCGCGGGCTGAAGGCGAGTCCACGGAAAACTACGGTCCACGGAAGACACGGTCCACGGAAGACACGGAAGACACGGAAGCAGATGATGAAAATACGGAAGAAGACGTTTTCAGTTTCAGGTTGCCCGGAACGCCAGTCATGAACGCTGTATTGACCATTGCATTGTCCAAGGGCCGGATTTTCAAGGAAACCCTGCCGCTGCTGGCGGCGGCGGGCATTACGCCGCTTGACGATCCGGAAACCAGCCGTAAATTGATTCTGGACACCACGCAGGCGGAGGTGAAACTGGTCATCATCCGCGCGACCGACGTGCCGACCTACGTGCAATACGGCGCGGCTGATCTGGGAGTGGCGGGCAAGGACGTGCTGCTGGAACATGGCGGCGAGGGACTGTACGAACCGCTGGATTTGAAAATCGCTCGCTGTCGGCTGATGGTGGCTGGCGATCCCCATCACCGGCCCCGCCTGAACCGGCCGCGCATCGCCACCAAATACGTCAACACCACCCGGCGCTGGTTCGCCGACCAGGGTCGGCAGGTGGAAGTCATCAAACTATACGGTTCGATGGAGCTGGCGCCGCTGGTGGGTCTGGCGGACTACATCGTGGATGTGGTGGACACGGGCAACACGCTGAAGGCCAATGGTCTCGCACCGCTGGAACACATCGCCGACATCAGTTCACGATTGATCATCAACAAGGCTTCCATGAAGATGAAGCACGCCCAAATCAAAGCCATCATGGCCAGCATGACCGCTGCCGTCGGCTCATGATGCTCATCAACCTGCTTTCCACTTCTTCCGCGCCTTTCCTGTCTTCCGTGTCTTCCGTGTCTTCCGTGGACCCGTTTTTCTATTTTCCGTGGACAATCTGGAGTCGTTCATGCCCACCATCCAACGTCTGAACACCGCTGACGCCGATTTCTGGCCGCGCCTGGAGGCTTTGACCGCCTGGGAAGGTGTCGCCGACGAGGCTGTGACCGCCACAGTGCGCGAAATCCTCGCCCAGGTGCGGATGCGCGGCGATGACGCCCTGCTGGAATACACCCACCGTTTCGACCGGTTTGCAGCCGCCCAAGCCGCCGATCTGGAAATTCCTATTGCACGGCTGCAACAGGCGCTGGCCGCCATCCCCGCCGAACAGCGTGCGGCGCTGACAACCGCCGCCGCCCGCATTTGCGCCTACGCCGAGCGACAAAAACAGGAATCCTGGACCTTCACCGAAGCCGACGGCACCGTTCTCGGCCAGCAGGTGACGCCGCTGGATCGGGTCGGGCTGTACGTGCCCGGCGGCAAGGCAGCCTATCCTTCCTCGGTACTGATGAACGCGATCCCCGCCAAGGTCGCCGGCGTGCCGGAAGTGATCATGGTCGCGCCCGCGCCGGGCGGTCAATTGAACGAGCTGGTGCTGGCCGCCGCCGCCGTGGCGGGCGTGGACCGGGTGTTCCGCATCGGTGGGGCGCAGGCGGTCGCGGCGCTGGCCTATGGTACGTCCACCGTGCCGCGCGTGGACAAGATCGTCGGGCCGGGCAACATCTACGTGGCCGCCGCCAAGCGCCAGGTGTTCGGTTCAGTCGGCATTGACATGATCGCCGGCCCGTCGGAAATTCTGGTGGTTTGCGATGGGCTGACCGACCCCGATTGGATCACCATGGATTTGTTCTCGCAGGCCGAGCACGACGAAGAGGCGCAGCCCATGCTCATCAGCCCCGATGCGGCGTTTCTGGATCAGGTCACGGCCAGCATCGAACGCCTGCTGCCGGGCATGGAACGGCGGGACATCATCGAAGCCTCGCTGACCCGGCGGGCGGCCCTGATTCAGACGCTCGATCTAGCCGAAGCTGCCCAAGTAGTCAACTTCATCGCCCCGGAGCATTTGGAACTGTCGGTGGAACAGCCGGAGGAGCTGCTGCCGCTGATCCGCCATGCCGGCGCGATTTTCATGGGCCGCTACACCGCTGAAGCGCTGGGCGATTATTGTGCTGGCCCCAATCACGTCCTCCCAACTTCACGGACCGCGCGCTTTTCTTCGCCGCTGGGCGTCTACGATTTCCAGAAGCGCACCAGCCTGATCTATTGCTCGCCCGCCGGAGCCGCAACTTTGGGTCGCACCGCTTCGATTCTGGCGCGCGGCGAAGGATTGACCGCCCATGCCCGGTCAGCGGAGTTTCGACTGGGACCTTTCGACCCAGCGTGAGGGTCGAGAAGATCCGCCAGTTTTCAGACCTCCGCTTCCTGCAACACCGTCGCCGGCTGGGCGGCGGCGCGACGGCGGGCGCGGGCGTCGAGCACATTCTTGATGGCGATCAGGCAGCCCAGCCCGATGAACGCGCCCGGCGGCAGAATCGCCAGCAAAAAGCCGCGATAGTCGTCAATCAGATGCACGGTCATATTTTTGCCGAACTCGCCGAACAGCAGATCGGCCTGCCCGAGCAACGTGCCCTGGCCGAGAATCTCCCGAATCGCGCCCAGCAGCACCAGCGCCAGCAGGAAGCCGACGCCGGTGGCGATGCCATCGACCGCCGATTTGACCACGCCATTTTTGAACGCGAACGCCTCGGCCCGGCCGATCACGCAGCAATT
>CALMNY010000028.1 GCA_937872125.1 uncultured Candidatus Competibacteraceae bacterium
GCTTTTTCTTCTCCCACAGGGTTTTCTGGAACTCCGCCAGCACCGCCAGGAAAGCGATGATCTGCCGGCCCACGTCCCGCACCACCCTCGCCACCCGCAGCGCCCGCGCCGACACCTCCCCGCCGACCAGCAGTTGATCGGCGTCCAGCACCACGGTTTTGAGGAACAGGTCGAGGTCTTCGGTCAGCGCCGCGCCCAGCCGCTGGTGAATGAAGAAATCGCTCTGATTGCGGGCGATGAAGCGGTTGAGCCAGCGCCGGATTTCCAATTCATTGCCCCCGCAGGCCCGTTGCGCGGCGCTGACGATCTCGTCCTTGTGCCGCTCGCTGCGCGCGCCCTTGAGGTAGCTCAGGCAGATGCGCGTCTCGGTCCTCACCCCCGGCCCCTGGATGGAGTGCAGTTCGTAATGGGCGCGGTCGTTCGGTTTCAACGCGGCGCGGGTCGCGGCCAGCGTCTCCGGGTCCACGGTGAACACCAGCCGCTGGCCGTTGGCGAGCGTCACCGGAAAGTCGGTGAAGATGTCGCCGGACTTGATGTAGTACAAATCCTCGGTGGCCCAGTGAAACTCGGTATCCTCGCCGGTCGAGCGCAGATAGCGGCTGCCGTCCCGCCCGTAGCGCCGGGCCACGATAAAATCGCCATCCTGATAATGGCGGCTGAAAAACTGATACAGGCGGTTCAACACCTCCCGGCGATCCAGCGCGGCGGTCGAGACTGCCGTTTGCCGCTCCCGCCGGGCGCGATAGTCGTCAACCAGAGCAGCAGTAGCCGGGACGCTGGCCAGCGCATCCAAACGGGCGTTCCGCTCCTCCGTACTCAGGCCCGGCTTGAGGCCCAACTGCTGTTCCAGTTCGGCCAGCCGGCAGCGATCTTCCGCGACCGCCTCGGCGTCGGCGTCCCGGAACGCCTCGGCCAGCAGCGTTCCCAGTCGCCCGCCCCTGAGCGTTTTGCCGCCGGGTTCGGTGATGATCTCGCCCAGAAAGGCCCGCACTTCGCGGTTGTGGCGGCGAATCAGCCGGTACAGGCCAAAATCCAGCGCCTCGGCCTCGTCCAGTTGGAACAACTCGGCCACCAATTCGATGAAACGGGTCTCGGCCTGAAAGTCGGACATCTAGCAACCCTGTTTGTGTTATCAATTTTCCCCTCCTTGGCAAAGGAGGGGTGGCGCGCAGCGCCGGGGTGGTTCGAAGCGGCAATTCCGTAAGTAGGCAGGATCGCTACCTGGGATATTTCCGCCGCCACAGCTCGGCGCAGGGCGCGGGGTGGTCGGCGATGGCGGACGCCTTTTCCGCGCCCAGACCGAGCAAGCCCTTGTGCGCGTAATCCAGCAACTCAGCGCGCCGCCGGCTTCTGACGCTACCGCCGAAATGACCCGCCGCGTCGGGCTTGAGGTAGTCGCGCAGCAATTCGCCCACAAATTCGGCTTCCGTCGTCCACCGTCCTTCGGCCCGGCGCAGCAGCAGGTCATAGTCCGCCTCGTTATCGGGCTGGAACCGGTCAGGCGCGTGGTGCAGACGGGCGGCGGCAGCGGCGATGGCGTCGAACGGCGTGTCGGCGACCAGCAGATTCAACACCGTTTCGATATAGCCGGGATGATCCTGCTGAAACACGATCCGGGCGCGCTGGAAATCGGCCTCGGTCAGCGTGGGCTTGTAGTTCCGATCATCGCGCAGGTTGAATTTGGCGTGAGCTGTCAACAACTCCAGCGGCGTGGTCGAGACCAGCGCGCCCCGGATACGGAACCGCCAGGTCTCGCCCTCGTAGCGCACCGGCGCGTCACCGAGTTGCAGGGCCACCACGTGCGGCATATAGATCGTCGCCACAACCTTGTAATTCTCCCAGCCTTCCTGAGTACCAACCGCCAGCCCCTTGGGATCCACAAAGCCGAAGGTTTGAGTCCGGGTTTCCCGGTCCACGATCCAGACGATGAAATCGGGATAGAACCAGTCCGAATCGTCCAGCCGCAGCCGGAACGAGCGCGGGTCCTTCTCGATGTTGCGCTTGAACCAGACCTCCCGGCCGTTCCAGAGCAACGGGGTTTTCTCGCTGCGGGGCGGGTTGCCGGTCGGGTAGAGCCAGCGGATCAGGTCCCGGACGAACTGTTCCTCGTGGTGGTCGAGCTTGCCGGGGCCGACATCAATACCCGCCTGGCCCGGCGTGAGCAGCACCGGCTGATAGACGCTGCCGGGCGCGAACACTTCGTAAGCGCCTCTCGCTTCCAGAATCAGCGGCAGATTGTTCAAATCCGGGCAGGCGATGTCGGAACCAAACAGGCCGTTTTGGCTGGCAGGGGTTTTACGAGTCTTCGCCATCCATGAACTCCTTGTGATAAACCGTTGGAATGCCGCTCGACGCGGCGTCGTCAAGCGCGTACCGGCAATGGCGGCTTTCCTGCTTGCGGTAGGCATTCTCGAACAGCCGGCGGAGCAGGGTCGCCGCCAGCCGGTTGAGCCGGTGCAGATCAGCCTCCTCCTGGACCGCCAGCACGGCGGGCAGTCCGACAATCCGGTAGCGGTTGCTGCGCAGCGCCGCTTCGATAGCGGCCCGATCAAAGCGGAAATTCCACCAGCCCCGCAGCCGCTTGAACTCGACCAGTTCCCGCCACAGCCAGTCGCGGTCGAGCAGGGGCAAGCGTTGCCGGAACCGGGTCGTGATGTCGTGGCCGGCCACCCCCTGCGCGTGATCCACCCCCGCCCGGCTCAGGGTCGTGGTGGTGACCGTCGCCCCCAGCGCCAGCGTGACCGGGTTGATCCCGGCCAGCCAGCCGTCACCGCTGGCCTCAACCGTGAAGTCCTGGCGCGGCGGGGCGATGGCGACCACGGTCTTGAGCGGCGACGGTTCGGGCAGGTTCAGCCGGGTGGGGCAGTCCAGTGGCCGGCTTTCCACCACCCCGTTGGCATACAAGCCATTCAGGAAGATTTCCAGATAGGCCGAGCGCAGGCCGTAGACATACGCCGTCTGCAAGGGCCGGAGTTCCGGGAGCGGAGAATCCAGGCGCTTGCCGTCGCCGTGACGACCGGCGAAGCGCACCACCCGGCCGAACATCTGAATGATCAGCGCGCCTTCGCCCTGACCGAGCCGCAGCAGCGTCAGCGAGGAGGCCCGGTAGTTGTCCCAGCCCTCGGCGAAGCGGCGCGAGCCGATCAGCAGGTTGACGCCGGAACGGTCCTGCGCCAGACCGGCGAACAGCGAGGGCGTCAGCGCGTCCTCGTCCACGCTCAGGCCGGCCTGTTCGGCGGACTTTTTCAGACCGTTGGCGTCGCCGACGTTGACCACCCCGAAATACCGCACCGCGTCGCCGCGCAGCAAACCCAGCCCCAGCTCGCCCGGCGCGGCTTTCAGCAGGCGCAGAACCGGTTTATCGCCGGCCCGCCAGCCGCACACCTCGGCCAGAATCCGCCCGGCCAACGGTTCGGCGGCCTGCCCGTGCAGCGCAAGCCGCACTTCCGGGGGCAACAGGTCGGTCCCGCCGGCGGGAACCGCCAGCACTTCGCCCAGCCAGGCGACCCAATTCGCCGGGTTACGGAGGATGGCGTCGAGAAAGCGCAGCACCTCCACCACATCGCTGGTCTGTTCCGCATCGCTCTTGGTGTTGCCGCCGATGACCGACAGCCCGAGCAGCACCCACAACGGTTCCGCGATGTCCAGGCCGGCCTCGGCGCTACGCTGCCAACCCGCGCGGCTGCGGAACGTCGCGAGTTGATGCCAATAGGCGAGCAGCGCCGCCGTCAGAGTGTGCCGTTGCACGACCGGGCCGACGGGACCGCCGCCATCCAGCCGGAGATGCCAGAAATCCTTGCCGTAACGGTCGGCATGGAAGCGGTCGTAGGCGTAGTCGAACAGCACCGATTTGGCGTAACGGTCGAAAGCGTGCTCAGCTTCCGCGACCTGGCCGAACGTGGCGGAAAATTCGATCAGCAGGCCCCGGCAGCGCGGGTCGGGGGAACCGATGCCGGCCAGATCCCGTTGCAGCTTTTTCCAGACGCTGGCTTCGGCCCGCTGGCCCTTGTGCCCCTCATCCACAAACACCAGATTGCGGCCATCCTGAAAGACCTCGGTGGGGATCGTGACCCCATCGCCCTTTTTCTCGGCGGCCAGCTTGTTGATGTCCAGCACGATCACCGTATCCGGCGGCAGATGGCCCAGGGTGGAAGCATCGCCGTCCAGCGGATAGGCGAACACCGGCCACTGGCGCAGACCACGAAGCTGCTCGGCGTGCTGGCGGGTGAGCGCCTCGGAAGGGGTGATCAACAGGATGCGATCCCAGTGCTGGCGGGACTCCAGCAGGGCCAACGCGGCGTGCAGGATATGGGTTTTGCCGGAGGCCGTGGCCATCCAGAACGCCGCGAATTGCAGATCGGTCTCGGTGAACGGCTCCAATACGACGCCCGGAGGCGGGTGAGCGGCGAGCCGCTCGTTGAGCCGGGCCAGCAGGGCGGTCGGGTCGCTGAACCGGGCGTCCAGCCAGTGGGCGAACAGCAGCAGGGCCAGATATTGGGCGTAACGGGGCGCCAGTCGCACCTTCAGGCAGGCGGCTCGTAGCGCGTGGTGCAAACTGGCCAGCCGCTCAATGTCGCGGCGGCAGAGCGAAGCCAGCGCCTCCAGGTAACGGTCCTCCTCCAGCGCCGCCTGTGCGCCCAGCGTATCCTCGACCGCAGCAAGCTGGCGCATGGCGGCTGACAGGGGCAGGCCGAGGTCGGCAATCAGCGCGTCACGCAGGATCAGGGCGGCTTTGAGGCGGGCGTGGCCGGAGAGTTTGACGGGCATGGGTGGTTTCGGGGAAGCGCCGGAAAGGCGGTATTATGCGGTTTATCGGCCCGGTTATGGCACAATCGGTTCAGGCAACCGCCCCTCGGAGGCATGGCCATGTCCCGGCAACCCAAACCGTATTTGAGTCCTGAAGACTATCTTGCGCTTGAGCGCCGCGCTGAATTCAAAAGTGAATATTTCGACGGGGAAATCTTCGCCATGGCGGGTGCGAGCGAGCCGCATAATCTGATCACGATCAACACCATCCGTGAATTGAGCATCCAGCTTAAGAAGCGCCCCTGTAAGGCCTACGCCAACGACATGCGGGTCAAAGTCAGTCCGACGGGACTTTTCACCTACCCGGATGTAATCGTGGTCTGCGGCCAGGCCCAGTTCGACGATAGCCAACGGGATACGTTGCTGAATCCGACCCTGATCGTCGAAGTGTTGTCGGATTCTACCGAAGCCTATGACCGGGGTCGGAAGTTCGAGCATTACCGCAAGCTGGAATCGCTGATGGAGTACGTGCTGATTGCCCAGCACCGCCCGCATGTCGAGTCCTATCGGCGGCAGCCGGATCAACGCTGGGTGTTGACGGAGAGCGATGGGTTGGAGAGCAGCCTGCGGCTGGACGCCATTGATTGCGAACTGGCGCTGGCGGAGATTTACGACAAGGTCGAGTTTGCAGGAGATGGCGGCTATTGACTGGCTGTGGGCGATCCACCAAATCCCATAGGTGGAAGCCCGCCGCTGGCGGGCGATTTCGGCGGGCTATCTCCGTGATTCAGACTGGGATGGCGCATCGACCGCCTAGACAACCCCTCAGTACTTCACCTTGGCGTAGATCTTCTCTTCGGCGGCGCGAGCATCGCCCAGGGTGCGGATGCCCTGCGCAGCCAGCAGCGGAATCATGCGCAGAAAGATTTCCGCTGTCACCAGCGCATCGCCCAGGGCGTCGTGGCGGGCTTCCACCTTGATGCCCAACCGCTCGGCGATGGTTTCCAGCGCGTGCGACTCCTGGTTGGGATGCAACACCTCCGACAGTAGCAGCGTATCGAGCAACGGCTGGGTGAAATAAACGCCCGTCGCCTCCTCCTTCATTTGCAGGAAGCGCATATCGAACGCGGCGTTGTGCGCCACCAGCACCGTTTCATCGCAATAGTCGTAAAACTGGGGCAGCACCTCATCAATCGTCGGTTTCCCGCGCAGCATTTCGTTGGAAATGCCGTGAATCGTTTGCGCCACCGGGTTGATCGGGTGCTTGGGATCAACCAGTTGTTCGTAAATCTCGGCGCGGAGCAGGCGGTTGTTGACGATGCGCACCGCGCCGATGGAAATGATCTCGTCTCCGCCCGATGGATGCAGGCCGGTGGTCTCGGTATCGAACACGGTGTAGGTCAGTTCGGCCAGCGGGGTATGATCGAGTTCGGGCGTCTGGCCGGGTTGATGGAACAGATCGAAGTCGTAGAATTCCGGCCGGCTCTCGCCGTAGCGGATCGGCGCACCGAGCAGGGGTCGCATCGGTTCGGCCAGCGGCAACAGCAACCGGAACCGGGGCGGCCCACCCTCCGGGTCGCCCAGATACACGATCTCCGCCCCGTGCCGGTCGAGCACGTCATGGACCGTCAGCGGGCTGTCCTCGCCACCGGAACGCAGGCTGTCAAACTCCCATTCCTGCAAGAC
>CALMNY010000029.1 GCA_937872125.1 uncultured Candidatus Competibacteraceae bacterium
CAGGCCATTTCTCGCGGCATGGCCTGCCCCTCAAGGTTGCATATGGTGCTCTGGCGTCTTCGCCCAGAGCCTCTAATCATAGCTTGCGCGAGCGGGATTGCCAGACCTCAAGGCTGATAGCCCGCTCGCCGGCGCGGGGGCAATGAACGCGCCTTCGTCACGGTTTACACCACGTGCCCAGATAGTCGCCGTTGGTGGCGCCTTCCTGCGCATCGAATTCGCCGCGCAAGCGAATTTGCCCCGACGCGCCGTTCATGCCGCCGGTCCCGCCCGAAAACGTAATCAACGACGCAAAGCCGCCCTGGCCGCCTACGTCAATGCTGCCCGTATCCGTGCCGAACAACTGGTCGCCCTTCCTTGAAAAAATCGTGCTCGTTCCTACAAAGAACTGGATCGTGGCCGGGCCGCCAATCGACGCGGATGACGTCTCGCCCGTCATGATGAACTGATAGCTGCCTTGAATGCCGCCCCAGACGCGACCGGCGGTACAAAAGGCGGTGGATATTGCCGGACAGTGTCCCTGGTCCGGCGGCACCACGACGGCCTCGAAATGGCCGACGACCGGCTTACACGCCGGGTCGGCAAGGACCGGCGGCATCGCCATCAGCAACACCCCACACGCGACCATGGATTGGAACCATCGAGTCATACGCACCTCCTCACGCTTCTACTGACATCCTCTCACCTGTTTAATCAGGACTGGGCCGGCCCAGGAACAAGGCACCCTATTTCTGGCGTCCGGACGCATGACGGGTGCCCGCCCACGTCACGGTCAGCGCGATGCCCCCGTAGGCGACGTTGTGGTAGTGGTAGGCATACCCGTCCATATCAAACATAGCCCAATCCGCGACCCAAAGACGGCCCAAACACCGGGGCTGAGCCGTCGCCCTTGAACCTACCACAGGAGCGCGCCTCCGCGAGTGTTATCCTCCGCAACTTTTAATCCAGTTGCCGGAGGTCTCCCATGAATCCTGTTCGCCGTACCTGGTGGTTGTACTGTTTCCTCGCCCTCCTGGCCGCGCCGCTGCTGGCCGCTGAATACACCGGCAAGGTTGTTTCAATCAGCGACGGCGATACCATGACCCTGCTGGTGCCGGACGGGACCAGCTTCAAGCAGGTCAAGGTGCGGCTGGGGGAAATTGACACGCCGGAGCGCAAACAGCCCTACGGAACCCGCGCCCGACAGACCCTCTCCGATCTGGCCTATAACCAACAGGCGCGGGTGGTGGTGCAGGATACCGACCGCTACGGGCGCACGGTGGGCCGGGTCTATGTCGGGAGCCTCGATGTCAACGCCGAGATGATCCGCCAAGGAGCGGCCTGGGCTTATCGCCAGTACCTCAAGGATCAATCGCTGCTGAAGTTGGAGGCTGACGCCAAGGCCGCCAAGCGGGGCCTGTGGGGACTGCCGGAAGCGGAACGCTGCCCGCCCTGGGACTGGCGCAAGGGGACTTGCGCCACCGCCTCGGCCCCGGCGACCGGTGTGCCGGCTGCCCCGACTACCGCCCAAACCCCCGCCGCCAGCAGCAGCGGTAGTTACACCTGCGCCGGCAAGCGGTACTGCCGCGAAATGACGAGCTGCGAGGAAGCCAAGTTCTACCTGACGCAGTGCGGTGTCAGTTCGCTGGATGGGGACAGGGACGGTACACCGTGCGAGAAACTATGCCAGTGATAATGTGGGAAAGCCTGCGGTTATTGGATTTTGATTGTCCGTGGGCGGCTTCAGCCCGCCCGAAGGGCGCTCGGCCCGTGGTGCAAACCACCGGCTTCCAGCCGCTTTCTCTTCCAGTCGGCGGTTT